>CAINXK010000137.1 GCA_903854805.1 uncultured Anaerolineae bacterium | reverse complement strand
GATTTTTCAGGTTCATTAAGTAGAATTGCAAGAACAATTGAGGCATCCACAACAATCTGCATGATTGACTCCCGTACAGGTGTACAAGTATTATATCATCATTCGAGATCGCAGAACACCCTCACCCCAGCCCTCCCGTGACGGCAGCCTTTGGTTGAAACCACAGGCTGGTCAGAACCTCGCGGGGAAATAAGAACCGGTCTGAACGATGATTTTAAGCCCGCAAGCCAGACCCGCCCACGATCGGAATGACACCCGCAGTGAGTAGTACCCAACGATAAATAATCAAAATTTGGACTCGCTGATTGAGCTGATTAAGACCTTGAAAACAAGGTGATTTTGGCTTAAAAAACCCCAAAATTAAACAAAAAAATGCCTTCGCATAGACGGTGAAGGCATTTTTTTTTGTCAAAGGCTCCCAGCCGAGGATTCGAACCTCGAACCTAGCGGTTAACAGCCGCTCGCTCTGCCGTTGAGCTAGCCGGGAACGCGAGCGAGATTATATATTTAAGATCGGACTGTGTCAAGCTAAAAACAGGGGCAAAATCCAGACTGGTCAAAATGGGTTTGAGCGCACCGGTGCGGACAGCCTAAAACGACCCCAGAATCAACAATCTGCGCGATCAGCAGCCGCTCATTCAAACGCAAAACATTTACACGCCTGCCGATTATCTCCAGCGAACAACCAGCTTTTAACTCAGCCTGCCAGGTCAATCACTTCTGCCGGGCGGCCGAAAGCATAGCGAATTCGGTTACGCGCAAAAATTCAAACCCTAAATTCCTGGTTGGTGCGCCTTTTTTCTTCTCATAAAATAAAAAAAACGGTGACGCAGTTTTGCGTCACCGGATAAACCAGATAATGAAGTAGGTGCCGAGCACACCCGCCCAAATCCACGAGTCGATGCGGTCGAAGGCACCTCCGTGCCCAGGGAAGATATTACCCGAGTCCTTCAAACCGGCCTGGCGCTTGAGCATACTCTCGCCCAGGTCGCCCAGCGGGGTGACCAACCCCACCACCAGCCCGAAAACCGCGCCCATCCAAATGGAAAGGTGCAGCGGACCCCAGGTTGAATAGGCATACGCAAAAAAACCGCCGGTCAGCATGGCAGAAAAAGCCCCGGCGGCATAACCTTCCCAGGTCTTCTTGGGGCTCAGACGGGGCGTCATGCGATGCTTGCCATATGCCGCACCCAGCAGATAGGCGCCTGTATCGGCCAGCCAGACACACGGCAGCACAAAAAACACCCACCAGCCGCCATGCTCCAACTGTCTTAATTCAAACAGATAACCACCCACCCAGCCCAGGTACACCAACGCGCCCAGGCTGACGCTAAAATCCAAGCCGCCATGTTCGGCGCCGCGCTCGTAATCCACCAGGTGAAAGGCCATTAACCCCAACACACTGAAGGTCAGAGTGGGTGCAACCGCCGCTGGATAATAGAATCGCGTCACAGATAACAGCGCCACACCCGCCAACACCAGCCAGCGCGCGGGACGCGAACCGGCGACCCGGAACATTTCTGCATATTCCCAGGCCGCCGCTGTCAACAAAAATCCAATGAACAGAAAATAGGGCAGACCGCCGATGATCAACACTGGAAAACCAACCAGCAGAAGCGCCAGGGCGGTTACTGTCCGTCTAGACATGCGAACCCTCGTACTCAGAGGCCTCTACCTTGCCATAACGGCGGTCGCGGTTAGCGTATTCATCCAGAGCCTTGCGCAGCTCATCCTTACCGAAATCGGGCCAAAAAGTGGGTGTCACATACCATTCCGAATAAGCCGCCTGCCAGATCAGGAAGTTACTGATACGCAGTTCACCCGAGGTGCGAATGATCAGATCCGGATCAGGCGTCCCGGCGGTGTACAGATACTGGCTGACCAATGCGGGGGTGACCTGCTCCGGGTTTGTGCCATCCACCAGCATCCGCCGGATAGCGTCCATGATTTCATCACGACCGCCATAATTGAAGGCAATGCTCAAGACCAGTTTTGAGTTGTTTCGGGTTTGATTGACCGCAGTCATCACTTTTTTCTGTAAATTTGGAGAAAGCTGGTCGAGCTTACCCAGGTGCCGCAGCTGGACACCCTGCTGATCCAGTTCGATCAGTTCCCTTTCGATCACATCTTCAACGATGCGCATCAGGCCATCCACTTCTTCACGCGGGCGACCCCAGTTTTCAGTGGAAAAGGCATAAATCGTCAGATAATCGATCTCAAAATCGACACATGCCTTAATGATACGACGCAGGTTCTCGGTGCCGGCTTTGTGCCCGGCCAAACGTGGAAGCCCGCGCTTCTTGGCCCAACGACCATTGCCATCCATAATGATGGCAATGTGTTGTGGAATGATCTTGGGAGGATTGGGAAGCCCGGTTTTGCTCATGGCACATGGAGTCTTTAGACTTCCATGATCTCCTGTTCTTTATGGTGACCAATCCTATCAATCTCTGCCATAAAGCGGTCGGTCAATTTCTGCAGTTCGTCTTCGCCGCGAGTGCGGTCATCTTCAGATATCATTTTCTCGCTTTCGTAATCCTTGATATCCTTCATCGAATCGCGCCGAATGTTGCGCAGGGCCACACGCGTCTCTTCCGTGCGATGGTGAACGCGTTTGACCAGGTCGCGGCGACGATCTTCGGTCAGAGGCGGCAGGTTCAAACGAATGACGATTCCGTCATTGTTAGGGGTCAATCCCAGGTCTGAGGCCAGGATCGACTTTTCGACCGCCTTTAGGGTGGTTTTGTCGAATGGTTTGATCATCAGTGTGCGCGGTTCTGGCACGCTGATGGAAGCCAACTGCATCAATGGCGTTGGAGCACCGTAGTATTCGACTTGAAGTTTTTCAACCAGCCCGGGGTTTGCACGCCCAGTACGAATGGTTGTCAGGTCCTCGAGAAGGACATGAATTGATTTTTGCATGTGGGACTCACAGTCCTTGAGAAGATCTTTGATCACACTAGCCTCCTGATTTTTGGAAGAACTAATTATAAGGATACCCTAAAATTAGAAAATGCGCTACTGATGGAAGCACTGGTTGGTGCTAAATATCAGGGCAAACTGCTTCCAAAAACTTCTAGCAGACTCTCAAAATCTTGCAGGAACCGTAACCGCCTGTAAAATTGGCAATACCCGGGTAAGCATGTTACTCATAAACAATTGCAGCCTCTCGGTTTTCGCTCGTTTTTGCGGCAGCAGCAAGATGGGATTAAGCCAGATATGCGCCCATCAATTCTCTGGGCGGCGTGGAACTTCATAGAGCACCAAAAAGACGCCCTTGCGGGCGT
>CAINXK010000136.1 GCA_903854805.1 uncultured Anaerolineae bacterium | reverse complement strand
TCCAGATCAGCGTCAGGTGATCGAACTCGCCTACTATCAGGGTCTCAGTCAAAGCGAAATTGCTGAGACGCTTGGTTGGCCGCTTGGTACCGTCAAGACCCGCCTGCGCACGGCCATGGAACAGCTGCGCGACAGCTGGGGCGATCGATAAAATCCAAATGAGTGAAACAAGACGTATCCTCTTAGAAGGATGGTAGCATGCAATTGGAAGAATGTAATCAATTCAAAGAAAATATTCCCGCTTATGCGCTCGGCGCGTTGGACGTGGATGATTCTGCTGCGCTTGAAATCCATCTGCGCAATTGTCGCGGTTGTCAGAGCGAGCTGGAACAGTACCGTGCTGTCGGCGAAGGATTATTGCTTGCCGTGGCGCCGCAGCCTCCATCTGCCGCGTTGCGGCGGCGCCTGCAGGCTCGCCTGCCTGCGGCGCGACAAGGTTTTGGTTTTAGCTTTCTTCGAGTGATGTCATTCGGTCAGTTTGCGCTGGCCTTGACGGTTATTTTATTAATTGCTCTTAACTATATTTCTTTCATTCAAATCCAGGCGCTCCAAAAAAGGCAGGTCCAACTTGAGGCTCAGATAAAAAATGGACAGGCTGCTCTCAGCCTGCTTTCTTCCTCAGATACCCGGTTGCTGCCAATCCGCGCAGACGGAATATCCGGGACTATCCTGGTTGATAAGCCTAATAATATTGCGACTCTGGTTATTTGGAATTTACCTGTCTTGAATAGCAACCAGACTTACCAGATCTGGTGGATTGATGGACAGGGTAAGCGTTCAAGCGCCGGTTTGTTTCAGGCAGCTGTTGGGCAGGCGTTTACAACTGAAACCATTGTTTCAAGCCAGGCGCTTGCTACGTTTAAAGGCCTGGGGGTGACTGTTGAACCGGCTGCCGGGAGCCCCCAGCCCACCGGTGTGCGTATTTTTAAAGTCGATTTTTAAATATTCCGTAATCCAGAGTTCCCAGAACACTTTCTTGTGAGACCCTGGCGTGTTCTTTTTTGATTATGCTGAATTGGCAGCATTGGTATTCAAGGGCGGTAATTATAAATAACGACCTGTTATTTTTCTCCTAGTAACGATTTTAAAAGCTGCCCAGTGTAGGACTCCTTCACTTTCGCCACATCTTCTGGCGTACCTTCGGCGATGAGCTGGCCGCCTTCCGAGCCGCCTTCAGGACCCAGGTCTATGACCCAGTCAGCGGCTTTTACAAAATCAAGGTTATGTTCGACGACGATGACAGTGTTGCCCGCATCCACCAGGCGCTGAAGAACGAACAGCAAGCGGGCTGTATCGGCCGGGTGGAGTCCGGTGGTTGGTTCATCCAGCAAGTAGACGGTGCGGCCAGTGGAACGGCGCGCAAGCTCTTTGGCAAGTTTGACTCGTTGTGCCTCACCGCCTGAGAGAGTTGTAGCGGGTTGACCGAGCTGCAGGTAGCCCAGGCCTACATCTGACATGACCTGCAAGCGGGCTGCCGCGCCGGGTACTCCCGAAAATAAATGCAAGGCTTCGTCTACAGTCATCTCCAGCACCTGCGAAATATCGTAATCTCTATATTTGAAGGCAAGCGTCTCGCGCTTGAAACGGCGCCCATGGCAGGCAGGACAGCGCACCTCAACATCGGATAGGAGCTGCATTTTTACCGTTAGTGTGCCGGTTCCTTCACAGCGCTCACAGCGTCCACCCGGCAGATTGAACGAGAAATAGCGCGCCGAAACTTTATTCTTTTTGGCTTCGGGTGTGGCGGCGAAGGCTTCGCGGATGGGTGTGAAGGTATCAGAATAAGTGGCAGCGTTTGAGCGCGGGATGCGCCCAATATTGTCCTGGTCGATTGTAATGACTTTATCTACATGTTCCCAACCGGTGATCAAATCGTGCTTGCCTGGGGCGTCAACTGCGCCATAAAGATGTTGATGTGCGGCGAGATTAAGAATATCGAAAACCAACGAAGACTTGCCTGAGCCAGAGACGCCCGTGACAGCCACAAGCAAACCAAGCGGGAATCGAACTGTCAGGTTTTTCAAATTTAAATGGCGAGCCCCGTGGATTGTCAATGCTTTTTGATCAGGTCGCCGGCGGCACTCAGGAACTGGTATGCTGATCCTTCCAGCGAGATAGGCACCAGTTAACGAGCCTTTCGTTTCTGAGACTTCGGCAGGGGTGCCTGTGGCGACGATCTGCCCGCCATGCTTGCCAGCGCCCGGCCCAATATCAACGAGATAATCGGCGGCTTTGATGAGTTCAAGGTCGTGTTCCACAACCAGCACCGTGTTTCCCAAATCGCGCAGGCGGCGCAGCAGGCTAATCAGGCGTTGTGTATCGCGTGCATGCAAGCCAATTGTTGGCTCGTCCAGGACGTATAGCACACCGGTTAAACTAGAGCCGAGTAATGCAGCCAGCTTGAGGCGTTGGGCTTCACCCGCGGAAATGGTTGGGGAAGAGCGTTCCAAGGTCAGATACCCGACGCCGACTTCGAGCAGACGTCCGATGCGTTCATAGAGGTCATCCAAAATGGAATGGGCTATTAGCATTTCTGCCGGTGTGAAATGCTGTGGCAGGCTTTTGAGCCAGGTATTCAGGTCTTTGAGCGAGAGCAGCGAAACGGTCACAATTGTTTCGCCGGCCACTTTCACCAACCGACTTTCGGGGCATAACCGAGTGCCATCGCAATCTGGACAGGATTGCGATGAAAAGTACTGCTCCAACTTCTCGAGATAGGTCGGGTTGGCGGCATGTTCCGCGTAGCGGCGTTGCAGGTTGGTGACAACACCTTCAAAATGTCCTTGCGCGTTGGTGACCGGCGGTTTGATATTGGGAAAGTGGCGGCGAAACAGCGCACTATCTGTGCCATAAAGGAACATATCACGTTCGATTTGTGTATAGTCCTTGATGGCTTTGGTGGGGTCAAAGCTAAATCCAAAGTATTTGCCCGCACTTTGTAATATCTTGGCGTAATAGCTGAGGTGGAACTCAGTCCAACCTTCCACCGGGTTTTCCTGGATACTCATATTTTCATTAATCAGGCGCTTGACAATCACCTGGCGGACTACGCCCAGGCCAGAGCAAGTGGGGCATGCTCCAGCAGGTTTGTTGAACGAAAAGTTGGCCATGCCCAACTCTGGTAGCGCGGCGCTACAATACGGGCACGGAAACGATCCATCCGGGCTTTCATCTGGATCGGCCTGCCAGTCTTCGTCGGTGAAATCAAAGGTAGGCGGCGGTACGTCTTTTCCACATTTTGGACATGGCCGATAGCCAAGCCGAGCGTACAAGATTCTAAGAAAAGTAAATATGTCGGTGGCTGTGCCAACTGTCGAGCGTGGACTGTGATTGGTCAGGTGTTGGTCCACGCTGATGGAAGGGGATAAGCCGTTGATAGAATCTACAGGCGGTTTCGTCAATCCAATCGTGAGCCACCCGAGAGATTCCATGTATTGGCGAAGTCCTTCTTTGTGCAGAATGTCGAAGGCGAGCGTCGATTTTCCTGAGCCGGACAAACCTGTCAGCACGACGAGTTTATCCTTGGGGATTTCGAGTGAAATATTTTTTAGGTTGTGCAGACGTGCATTGCGAATGGTGATACTTGGATGCATACGTTCTCCCAGTCGGACTTGGAGCAGCAGGTTACTTTATTTCATTATACAACCCAGCTGGGTAATGCGCTTTTGTGTTCAGGGCAGTTTTCAAGTGTCTGAATATGGAGAAATAGCCCAGTTGATGGTTATTCCTCATCCAGAAGTGTCCAAGATAATTAGCATCTATTGGGATTGTGGATTTGCCAAAAAGGGACTTGACATTCTTAATCGTTTGACATATACTATGTTTAGTACAAACTAAACGAATTAAACGAGGAATATGACAGACGATCTTCTCCTAATCAAGCAAAATTTTGTAGAGGGGCTGAGTAGTATCAGCCAGTTCTGGGGCTTTCCGAAAGGAATGGGCGCAATTTTCGCAGTCCTATATCTCTCCCCCAATCCGCTCTCGCTCGATGAGATTGTCGAGCAGGCGGGTCTCACCAAGGGAGCAATTAGCACCAATGTGCGCGCTCTATCCCGGATGGGCTTGATCCAACCAGTAATACGTTTCGGCGATCGCAAGGATTATTACCAGGCCGAGACTGATTTTTACAAGGCTATTCGTGCCATTCTGAAAGAACGTCAAAATAGTGAGTTTGACCGGGCGGTTGATTCTGTCAAAGTGACTCTGCAACGATTGGAATCCGGCCCAGCGAACCCAGAACGCGAATTTCTTAAAGAACGTGTGCGTGCTTTGAATTCCTTTTTTGTGACCCTGGATGGCCTGTTTAGTGCCATTTCACGGCTCGACAGCCTGGGTGCCAACACAATCCAGACCGTTTTGAAAATATTAAGATAGGTTTTTGAGCAAACAGCGTTGTAAAACCGGGCCATTCGTCACCGGTGTCTTCAACGCTGCCAACGAGCAAAGGAGAATTATATGAATGCAATTTGGATCTACCTTTTTCAACTTGCGGTAACAATCGGGATCAGCCTGGCAGCTGTGATTTATTTTCGGCCTTATCTGCGACTGATCCTGGTTGATCTGTGCGGCACCCAGGACCGCGCCCAATTTTGGATGGTGTTTTCAAGTATATTGTTGGTAGGGTTGCCACTGATCTTCGGCATGGGCTACAACCCACTTGAAAGTGCTTCTGGCATGCAGTTTTATGATGCTGCCAGCCAGGTGCGCGTAAATCTTATGGGTTTTCTGTTGGCGCTGATCGGTATTGGTGGCGCAGTCTCGTTTTTTGCACTGGTGGCGCCTCGACCGGCAGCCAGATAAGTTTTTTGAGGTCAAAATGAAAATTGCTGTGACTGGTTCTTACTCATATTCTGGCAAGTACATCACACGCCGGCTCTTAGCACGGGGTGAGCAGGTCATCACTCTTACTGGCCATCCCAACCGTCCAGATCCTTTCGCTGGACAGGTCAAAGCGTTTCCACTGGATTTCGATGTACCTGGTATGGCTCGTTCGCTGACCGGTGTTGATACTTTGTACAATACCTACTGGGTCCGTTTCGATCATGGAGCTGCAACTCAATCGAAAGCCGTTGAAAACACAGCGCGTTTGATCGAGTCCGCCAGGTTGGCTGGCGTCCGGCGCATAGTCCACATCAGTATTACCAACCCCTCGCCGGAATCCCACTTGCCGTATTTTCGCGGCAAGGCGCTAAATGAACAGGCCGTGATTGCATCGGGTTTGTCTTATGCCATTCTACGCCCAACTGTGCTCTTTGGGGCAGAAGATATCCTGATCAATAACATTGCTTACCTGCTGCGACGTTTTCCGGTTTTTGCTCTGCCCGGTGACGGCAGCTACCGCCTGCAGCCAATTTTTGTTGATGATCTGGCTGAATTGGCCTTGGAAGCCGGAACGCAAAGTGAAAACCTGCTTTGGGATGCGGTTGGTCCCGATATTTTCTCATTCAAAGAGCTGATTCAATTAATTGGTGCTTGTAGTGGGTATTCACGGCCACTAATTTCTGTTCCGGCAAACCTGGCCCTGGCTGCATCGCGAATAATCAGCGCCTTCGTTGGGGATGTCCTGCTTACCCAGGATGAGGTTGATGGTCTGACTGCTGGTTTACTCGTCTCGGCTGAGCTGCCCCGTGCAACCACCCGGCTTGCCAACTGGTTAACGGCAAACAAGGAATCGGTCGGCAGGCAATACGCCTCAGAATTGAAACGGCACTACCTTTAGTAGTATCGCGGTATTGTAAACAGGTTGGGAGTTCTGTTGATTGGCTGCAATTGGCATAACTATTTGCAAAATCCTGCGTAAGATCTTGTTATCACCAATATTACCTTCTCAGCTGTTCATTGGATCACCTTCCTGATTTTCGCAGCGCACCGATCAGTGTGCTCTTACTGGAAATCGTTGCTATAGGTAAGATCCGAACCTGAATACCTGAGGGTAGGTGCCAACAAAAGACTTCTCCACACCTTTGGTTTTGGTGTGGAGAAGTAAAAATATCGCCGCTGATTGAGTACTTTTTGATTATTTTTCCGGACCAGGGTTGTCGGCTGGTGTTGAAGTTGCATTGCTTTTGTCTAGCCAGTTTGCCGGTCGAATGATATACCAGATAAAATTTCCCGCCCTTGCTTATCTGGTTTTGAGTAGAGTTTATGGTGTTGGCTGAACCTGAATTCTATTCCTTTGTGCGAATATTGCCACCTGGCTGCGGTCCTTCACATCCAGTTTTTGCATAATGTTGGAGATGTGAACCCGAACAGTTGCCTCGCTGATCGCCAGTTTATTTGCAATTTCCATATTTGTGTAGCCTTCGCCTACAATGATCAATACTTCTTCTTCGCGAGAGGTAAGTACAATTACTTGATGGTGTTCGGCCTGCAAGGCACATGCCAGCCTTGCGCCAATTTCTTGTGGAATGAACCTATGCCCATTAGCGATCTCGCGTAACCCAAATAAAATGTGTTCGCGTGATGAGTCTTTAAGCAAAATGCCTGCTGCTCCTGCGCGAATTGCTGCGATGATTTTTTCATCATCGTTTGAACTTGTAATGACCAGGATTTTGACACCCGGAATCGAGTGTACGATTTTCTGGGTGGCTTCAATGCCGTCCATTATGGGCATGTAAAGATCCATTAAAATCACCTGTGGATTAAATTTTAGAGCCATTTCTAACGCATGAGCACCGTTGACCGCTTCTCCAATGATCTCAAATTCAGCTTTTAATTCGATAATCTCTCGCAGAGCAGCGCGCATCAATGGATGGTCGTCGACAATGAGGATGCGGGTTTTATCCATTGGTAGCTTTGGTCAGTGAGTCTTCTTCACTGTTTTTTAATTTTATCTGGATGGTGGTCCCAGCAGATGGACTTGTGATAATCGAAAAATAAGCGCCAAGGCGCTCACAGCGTTCGGCCATATTTTTCATACCCATTCCACCCGGAGGTACTGCTGCTAGGTCAAACCCTAGACCATTGTCCTGGATCTCCATCTGCAGGTGATCATGTGCGCCGTGTAAACGAACGCTTACATACGAAGCGCGCGCGTGTTTGAGCGAATTATTAAGGGCTTCCATGGCAAGTGGATATAATTCAAGCTCCCACTCTTTTGGCCAGGATGCGGTTGGATCAACTATTATCTCTGCATGGATGCCTGCCCGGTGTTCAACAGCATCCAAACGGTTGCTGAGCAATTCAACCAGACCGCTATTAATCGGGGATGCCAAGCGTAATTCGTATAGTAAGAGACGCATCTCTTTGAGCGCCTGGCGTGCGCCGGTGTCCAAACCTTTCAGTATTCGTTTTAAGCGCTCGGGATCCCGGGTTTCCTCCATGGCGCTCTGCGAAGAAAGCACCAAGCTGTGGAGCGATTGAGTCACAGAATCGTGCAAGTCTCTGGCGAGTCGGCGTCTTTCCTGCCTGGTGGCTTCATCTGCTCCAATCTGCCGTAAGCGGGCGTTTTCCATAATTAGCCCCAACCCGTCGCTAAGAGCTCCAAATAGGGCAATATCTTCAACGGCAAAACTATATTCTGTTTTCCAATAAACGGCTAGAATGCCCATCGGATGATCCTGGACGATAACCCACTTGAGTAGTGCTGCCTCGTAGCCTTTTAGGCGTAGTTCAGGAGGCAGCCCGGCGATGCGATGCGAGGAGATGTCTGCGCATACATCGGGTGCTATTGGTAACCAGTCCGAAGAAAATGCCAGATCAGTGAGATCGTGGTCAAGATCAATTCCCTGCGAGGCTACTATGTGTAATTCCTGGTTGGGATTGAGCTCCAAAAATAGAGTGGTCTGACAGTTAATTACTGTTAATATTTTGGAAAGCGAAGCTTCGAGCAGATCCTGCGGTTTGGAAGCCTGTCCGCTAACCAGGATCAGATCGTATACGCCAGTCATCTTGGAGCTCTGCGAGGCCAGGCGCATTGCCAGAATATCTTGAGATTTGCGCAGCTCCAGTTCCAATTTTTCGCGTTTGTCGATCTCTTGTTTATATTTCTCGACAGAATAAACCAATCCGTTAGTTTGTTGATTGACCTGGTAGCGGAAATCTTCCACAGCGGCCCAGTCAATTAACAGTGCTGTGATAGCATATCCAAAAGGTGTCGCCAGTAAACCTATTAATTGGTCTGGCAACAGTGCGGATATAAAGTATGTGATGAAGGGGGCAGCCAGCGCGGCAGCGACGAAAAGCGCGGTTTGCTGATCCTGCCCTCGGCTGATAATTGATTTGTAACACATTAAAATTAATGAAAGAGCGACCAGCCCTATAAAAAAAACATTTCCGATGGCCCAGAGTGGGCCATGGGTATAGTAGATGACGTTGCTAGCCGGAGGTCCGAAGGTAAAACCTGTCCAAAACCAGTGGTGTACTGAGTTTGTCCACCCAATCAGTGCATTCGCCACACCAGTCAGCAATAAGGCTCCGCGCCACCAACCACGGAACCATGGCCAAAGGGAAAAATAGTCCAGTACGAAAAAAAATAAAAGAATAAATACGAAACCACTAATACTATCTTCAAATGTCAGAAAAAAAAATTTATTACTGATTTCCACCACGGCCATTTCCAAAAACGACCCGGTTAACCATAGCCCGGTCACGAAAATGACCACTGAAAGGGTGGAAACACCTTTATGACCATGGCGTCGGCGCCAGTTGATCAGCGCGGTGAACAAATTGATCATCGCGGACAGCAAGTACATCAATGCGATTGGGGATAATTGCCAGGTCATGTTCGTTCCCTTTAGTATTCAGACGACCATTGCTTTAGCATCAGAGCGTAAATAATCTGATGAATGTCCTTCTTATTTTGTTTTCCCTCTAAACTGATAAAATTAAATCTCATAGCCCGATAATAATTTTATTGTATATCAAAAGACAGGTATTGTGGTGTTATTGTACAGACACCATCTCAAAATAAGCACAATTGAACTGGTCCCTGGCAAATTATGGGCTCCAGTTCTGATTGATTTGCTCAAAAAAAGTCGAGTAATAAGATATAATTACAATAAAATAATCGAGTTTTTCAAGAAAGCAGGCAAATCTAATGGCCGATAAAAAAATTTCTTCAGAAAAAGTTGGCTTTACCATACCTCCCCATACTTCGAATAGCCATTCGAAGCATATCATCATAAAACTTGCCCAGACGGATAGGTATGATGTCTATCAAAAGGAACTTCCGGCTGACTTGCCAACCGGCTATACATGGATTAATAATTTTGGTCTAAAAGCAAGGCATCCCGACCCGAATGTTCATGGTAAGTCCCTGGATACTTCAATGGATGACCCTTATTTGGATCTGGTTGATGAGTATACGATTGAGATGGATGACATCGAAGGGCAGGAACCGGTTTACTTCGATGGCGTCTCCGTTAAAAATTTCCAGTCCGGGAAAATTCATACTGGTAATAAGCGCATCCATGTAACGCTGGCGCTGGGTGACCCGCCTGTCGGGTGGCCGAAATAAATTGTGCATAAGTACGAAAATTGTATTGAGATTTGGTTTCTATTACATTTCTTCAGCACACGGCCAGTGTATCACCCGAGTCGTGAAATATATAGTTGTGCGCATTTAATTCGTAGTGTCATTGACTTGCATTCAGTTTGATAAAAATACAGGCATCCATTTTTTCGGGTGCCTGTATTTTTTGTCCTCTACTCTCGCGGTGTTCTGGTAGGTTGTATTTACTCATGCAGTGCTGCATCGCGGCAAATGGACGTTCATAATAACATCGCCAGTGAGTAAACCCATATTTTGAGGTGGTTTTGCGGCTATTGCCCGTAAACATTCATATAGCGATAATGTAGTTTTTCCACATTCTCTGGAGAAATAACATCCGGTGTTCCAATCTGAAGTGCCATCCAGACCGTAGCGGCTATATCCTCGACCATGACCGCAGACTTGACTGCTGAATTTGCTGTTTTACCGATGGTAAAAACTCCGTGATTTTTCAAAAGCAGGGCGCTGGATGTTCCGATGTGCTCGATGACTTGTTGACCGATTTCTTCTCCGCCAATCAGGGCAAACCCCGCGCACGGAATTTCGCCGCCAAATTCGTCTGCATGAGCGGTCAGGTAAACTGGGATCGCTTTGCCAACTGCGGCGAAGGCTGTGGCATAACGAGAGTGGGTGTGTACAACGCCATTGACATCCTGGCGGTGACGGTAGATATATAAGTGACTGGCTGTATCGGATGATGGTTTTAACTCACCTTCAAGAATCTTTCCGGCCAGGTCCACGACGACCATTTTATCTGCAGTTAAATCTTCGTAACGCACACCTGATGGCTTGATCACAACTAATCCACTTTCTGGGTCGCGCGCGCTGATATTTCCGCCGGTCCACACTACCAGGTTGTGTTTTGGCAATTCCAGATGCAGCTGTACTAATTCGTCTTTCAGCTTTTCTAACATAATATTTCTCCTTGATATTCACTCAATCATATTGTTTGTTTCCAGGGCACTTGCCAGAGCCGCCCGTTTGTGTCTTTTAACTTACCTGATATATTACCACTCCGATCTGTATTTTTCCTGCGAAACCAGGTTGTGTAATAGCAAGACCCGGTTTTCTAGCTTGCTTCGTTTGGCGAGTGTGCATGCCGATTATTCTGGGAATATGGATGCTCATTGCTATCGGGGAAGATAAAATCGGTTCTCCCCAGATTTGTGGGGGAAAAATATTAATTAGCGCTGTCTGTGGCTTGTGCTTAACACGCACAGGGATTGCAGGGACGATTGTGGGTGTTTTTTATCACGAATAAGTGCCGAATGGACGAATGACACGCAGTTTCTTTGGAAAATAGCGCGCAAAAGCGCTGCCAAAAACTCGCGTGGTGCGGCATGGTGGGTTAACGTTGACGCCCCGGAACAGCGCTGATTGATTATCTCCCACAAATCTGATGAGAGCCATAAAATCCATGGATTCAAATTCAAAGCTGCGCGCTATTTAATGCTGGGTGAAGGCAATAACAAGATTATAATGCGATACGTTTATTTCGCTCGACAGGCAACCTGAAGAAGGTTGTTGCTGCTGGTGATATTAAAAAAGATATTATCCTACATTGAATCGAGATAACCATGCAAGAAAACCCATATATCAAAGATATCCTTTCCCAGCCCGCGGCATTGCGCGCGACATTATCTAATTACCCGGCAGATCAGATCGAACCGTTGCGGAAACGTTTAGATCAGGGTGATTTTAGCCGTATCGTTTTGACGGGCATGGGCTCATCCTTTTATTCGGCATACCCGGCCTGGTTGGGGTTGTTGCCTTTGTCAACTCCGGCTGTTCATATTAATACAGCCGAGGCGCTGCATTATGGCCAGGGATTGATCGATTCTCGCACGCTTTTATGGATCAATTCCCAGTCTGGTTACAGTGTCGAGATTGTCCGATTTCTGGAGAAGTTAAAGGGTAATGGTCCGGCTTTTCAATTCAGCATGACCAATCATCTTGATAGCCCCATGGCGCAAATGGCAAACCTGGTTGTACCCATCCATGCTGGGGAAGAGGCAACTGTCAGCACAAAGACCTTTATTAATATGATGGCAACCCTGAAATTGGCATCCGTACAACTGGCTGGCGGGGATTGGCAGACGTTGCTCCAATCCATGCGAAAAGCTGCCGATGGAATTGAATCTTATCTTGAAGATTGGCGCGGGAAGGTAGCCGAATTGGACGCCCTCCTGGGTACTGTTGATCAATTGTTGATCCTTGGTCGAGGCGCTTCAATGGCTGCGGTTTGGAATGGTTCCTTGATCAACAAAGAGGCTGCCAAGTGTGTTTTCGATGGAATGAATGTAGCCGATTTCCGTCACGGTCCAATGGAACTGGCTTCTCCACGCCTGACTTTATTGATGATGCAAGGGGCCTCACAAACTGCCAGCTTGAATCGCGAGCTTGCGTTGGAGGTGACCAGCTATGGTGGTCGGGTCTTGTGGATTGCAACTCAACCTGACCCGCAATTACCAACTTTGCAACTACCTGCTGTGGACGAAAGTGCTCAAATGTTGGTGGAAATATTGCCTTTACAAATGCTTACCATCCTGATGGCGCATCGCACCGGTTTTGAGCCCGGAAAATTCCGACATATTACCAAAGTGACTTTGCAGGAATAAGCTTAATAGCGGTTCGAGTGTGAGCCGCTATTACTCAATTACCAGTTTGCTAAAGTCCGCAGTGGGTGTGGGAAAGTTCATTTTTAAGTTTTCAAGCGTCCTGACCAGTATCGATGCCACACACAGGTTTCGATACCAGTTATGATTGGCAGGGATAACGTACCAGGGTGCCCAGTCAGTGCTGGTCTCATTGAATGCATCTTCGTAGGCGCTTGTATATTCATCCCATAAAGCGCGCTCTTTTAGATCACCCGGGTTAAACTTCCAATTTTTGGAAGGGTTATCGATGCGTTCCTGGAGGCGCTTCTTCTGCTCATCCTTGGATACGTTTAGATAGAATTTCAGGATAGTAGTACCTTCATCAACAAGTGTTTTTTCGAAGTTGTTGATCATTTTATAGCGCTGGTTCCAAGTTTCCCGGCTGGTCAGGTTGTGCACTCTAACGACCAGAACATCTTCGTAATGGGAGCGATTGAAGATTACCAGCTCGCCTTTGCCGGGTGTTTGTTGGTGAATGCGCCACAGGAAATCGTGGTCCTGCTCCAGTTCGGTGGGGACTTTGAAGCTGGCGATATGTACCCCTTGTGGATTTACGCCACTTAAAACTGAGCGAATGGTGCCATCTTTGCCACCCGCATCCCTGGCCTGTAAAACTACCAGGATCTTATGCCGGTGCTCGGCATATAATACTTCCTGCAGGCTATCCAGTTTTTGGGTTAATTCTGCCAATTTGTTTATTCCAGCTTGCTTGTCGCCCGAAAATTGGCTGGTTTCATCCGGATCAAAATCCTTGAGTTTAATATTCCCACCTGGTTTAGCGCGATACTTTTCCATATATGCTCCTATTTCTATGCTTATTTTTTTCAGTGTGGAGAGTTGAATGGGTAAGGTATGGGCAGGATATCTACCTGCTTATCTGATGTTGTATTCTACAACAAATCTCGCCTAACCAACCTCACTAATTGTTCCGATCGATTAATTCTCATTTGAGCTTTGATCCATCCCAACATTCTCAAGTACTTGAGCATTAATTATGTTTACAAAAATCTCAATCAGGAAGAGTACGGAGATGTTATTTTTGTGCTCATTTTGAGCCGAATCCAACCAGCTTTAACCGATGGTTAATATTCCGGCGCTTTAAATGTTAGAAAGGCTGAGTGGAATTCTTTTCATTTTGTAACAGGCTTCTTTGACGTGGACATTGACCGGGTTAAAACAAAAAACTCCACATGGGAGCCTTTTCATTCTTTATGGTGCGTTGCAACCTTTAGGCATTAATGCTGGGCACACCTTCAAAGGCCAGCAATGCGTCTATGCTGGAACTGAGTAGCACGCTCCATTCGCGAGTTATTCTGCGTTGAGGATGGTAGAGGGTGATTAAGTATCCGCGTCCTTCGGCGTTGGTGCCGTGCGCAAGGTAATTCGCGACTTCCTGGATTTGCCAACCTTCATCCAGTGCGGCCAGCAACCTTAACGTGTCGGCTTGTTGGTTTGCGCCATGCACCGGTTGTTGGACTTGCTCCCAAGTATTGAAAATATTTGTTGTATCAGTCTGTATAGCTAACATATTTATCCTTTATTGAATTATTTACCTAATATTACCTGATTTAGTTAAATGGATGCTTAATAAATTGTAAACGTATTGTAAACACTGCGCTATAATCGGCACAATATTCAACGGAGGATGTATGTCAGCTAGGTTACGTCGATTTTTGATGGGTTTGGTAAGCGTCTTAGTGTTGCTGGGCATTCTGGGTAGCCTGGCTGGCAACGCCGCAATTAAGGCATCCTTTCCGCAGACCAACGGTGATCTGAAGCTCGTTGGTCTGAATGACCAGGTCCGGGTTGTTCGTGACCGGATGGGTATTCCGCATATTTACGCCAAAAGCCTGCATGATCTTTTCATGGCCCAGGGTTTTGTACATGCCCAGGATCGTTTCTGGCAAATGGATTTTTGGCGCCATATTGGGTCCGGCCGGCTTTCTGAGATGTTTGGAAAGAGTCAATTAGATACGGACGCTTTCTTACGTACGCTCGGCTGGAGACAAATTGCCGAAAAAGAATTTGAAACCCTTGATCCAGAATCTCGTTCCATTCTTTCTGCTTATGCTGATGGAGTCAATTCCTATCTGAAGGACCACGCAGGCACCGGGCTGAGTCTCGAATATGGCATCCTGGGCTTGCTCACGCCCTCTTATAAGCCTGAACCATGGACACCCATTCATTCTCTGACGTGGGCCAAGGCGATGGCTTGGGATTTGCGCGGTAATATGGGCGCGGAGATCGAGCGTGCGGTTTTGATGAAAACCCTGAGTCCTGAACAGGTGGATGATCTTTTTCCAGCATATCCGTCTGATCATCCGATTGTAGTTCCGCAAATTGGTGACCTGAGCGCCTCAGTTCGGCCCGCTACGGCCGGTCAGGCGCTGGATGTCACGGTCGCTTTTTCTTCATCTGACCTGAATTATGTCTCTAACAAACTGAGTTCATTGGATGGAGTGCTCGGTAAAGCTGGGTCGTCGATTGGATCCAATAACTGGGTGGTTTCTGGTAATTTAACAACCACGGGCAAACCGTTGCTGGCAAATGACCCGCATCTCAGTATTCAAATGCCATCCATCTGGTATCAGGTTGGTTTGCATTGCGCCCCCAAATCTGCAGACTGTCCTTTTGAGGTTGCTGGTTTTTCCTTTGCTGGTGTGCCAGGCGTTGTTATCGGGCATAACGATCAAATTGCCTGGGCTTTTACTAATACAGGTCCGGATGTGATGGATCTGTATGTTGAAAAGATCAATCCTGCCAATCCTAATCAGTACGAGTATATGGGCAAGTGGGTTGATATGGAGGTCCGAACTGAGACTATCAAAATCGGTGGCGGCCAACCAGTTGATCTGCCTGTGCGCGTTACCCGCCATGGTCCGATCATCTCGGATACTTACGGTGCACTCAAGAACGATGTTAAGCCAACCGCCACAGCTTTTAAGGACCGGGCGGGGATTGAACTTCCCAAGGATTATGCGATTGCGCTGCGCTGGACTGCGCTCGAACCGGGCTCGGTTTTTGAGGCTATCTGGGGTTTCGACAAAGCCAGGAATTGGGAAGAATTTCGCAGCGCTGCCAGTCATTTTATGGTCCCGGCTCAAAACCTGCTTTATGCTGATCTCGATGGCAATATCGGATACCAGATGCCGGGTAATGTTCCGATTCGCGCCAAAGGTGATGGACGCATCCCGGTGCCCGGTTGGACTGGAGAATACGAGTGGACCGGTTATATCCCGTTCGATGAGCATCCCTTCGTCTTGAATCCACCGTCCGGTTACATTGTAACCGCCAACAACCAGGTGCCGCCGGCTGATTATAAATACCTGGTCGGAACAGATTGGGATTATGGTTTTCGCGCTCAACGGATAGTGGATATGCTCCAGCAGGCTCCTGGAAAGATCGATATCGCCTATTTTCAGAAAATGCAAGGCGATGATAAAAGTCTTAATGCTGAAACCATTGTCCCTGTTTTGAAACAGATCAATCTGGATCCGGCACTTGTGAAAATTCGTGATCAATTCCTGGCTAATTGGGATTATCAGGAAACGATGGATTCAGCGTCCGCAGCTTTGTTCGAGGTTTTTTGGTGGGATCTGGTGGCGGCAACCTTCAAAGATGAAAACATCCCTGATGATTATCAACCCGCAGGAGGCTCACGAACTTATGAGATCATGCGTAACCTGGTCAAGCAGCCAAATTCGCCCTGGTGGGATGACAAAACTACCTCGGATAAAATAGAAACCCGGGATGATATATTTGCCAGGGCTTTTGCCGAAGCTGTAAAGTGCCAGGTCTGCACGAAAAAATTCGGTTCTGATATTAGCAAGTGGAAATGGGGCGAATTGCACTCATCCACCTTCAAAAATGGCACTCTGGGAAAATCAGGGATTGCTCCGATTGAAAATTTATTTAACCGTGGACCATTCTCAACTAATGGCGGTGAATCGATTGTCAATGCCACCGGCTGGGATATCTATGATTCGTTTGAAGTCAACTGGCTGCCATCCATGCGAATGATTGTGGACCTAAGCGACCTGGATAACTCCGTCACAGTTCATACCACCGGTCAATCCGGGCATGCCTACCACCCTCATTATATCGACATGGCTGACCTGTGGCGCAATATCCAGTATTATCCCATGTGGTGGGATGACGCCTCGGTGACCGGGGATGCAGAGGCTACTTTAAATTTGATGCCTTGAAAAAATGAAAGAGAGGTGGGGTCCAGATCTCATTTCGCTTTCATTAAGAATTTTTTGTTTGTACTTGTTGTTTAATCACGAGGTGCGCCACGCTCGCCAGTGTTGGCTGCCCCGAAGGGAAAAAGAGGTTTTTGGGGATGTTTGGAGCAGAAATCAAGCTCCAAACATCCCTATGCAGGGAAAACCATCGATGCGTACTTGCCGCGCAGCAAAAATCGGTATCGCGGATAGCCAAACAGTGAGGTCGAGAGTAGCTACAGTACTTTTGCACTTGCAGGTTCTGCCTTCAAAACAATTCTTCGGTATTGGCGCAGGGTTATGGTAAGGTTTGGCGCTAATCTTGGAATTTGTTGAGCCTAGTTCATCCAGTATTATTGGGTGGAAGATCACAAATGTACCGGCTGATCTAGAATCAACCAAATATTTGTCGCGATAGTGGTATTATGCAGGAAAAATTTTGACGAGATAATTTTTATGACCCAATCAGCCCCCAACTTTACTTCGGTTTGGACGATGGCGGCTCGTCCACGTACCTTGCCTGCTGCCGCCGCTCCAGTCTTTGTTGCCATCGCCTTTGCGCTTAGGGATGGAGTCTTTTATTGGCCCGCCGCTTTGGCGTGTTTGTTCATTTCACTGCTGATGCAGATTGGTGCCAATTTTGCCAATGACCTGTTTGATCATGAACGAGGCAGCGATACGCCTGATCGTCTCGGCCCAACACGCGTAACTGCTGCTGGGATGATTTCCCCCGCGAAAATGCGGCTTGGGATTGGGGTTGTTTTCGGGTTGGCAGCGCTACTTGGCGTGTATTTGATTTGGTTGCGTGGCTGGCCCGTACTGGTCTTGGGAATTTCGATTATTGCCGCGGCTTTGGCGTACACAGGTGGGCCATTCCCTTACGGATATTACGCCTTGGGCGATGTTTTTGTATTTCTATCCTTTGGCTTGGCAGCAGTTTGTGGCACCTATTATGCTCAGGCCGGGAATTTGACGGTCACAATTGCCTGGGCCTCCGTTCCAGTGGGTGTTTTGATCGTTAATATCCTGGTAGTTAATAATACTCGCGATCTGGTTACTGATGCCGAAGCCCAGAAGCGCACCCTTGCGGTGCTCTTTGGGCGAAACGCAATGCTTGCAGAATATTTTGCCTGCTTGCTGATTGCATATCTGGTACCCCTGGGTTTGTGGTACTTTGGGCTGGTTTCTGCGGGGATCATGCTATCCTGGTTATCGCTGCCTCAGGCGTTCATTCTTTATCGCGAGTTAATAAAATCTGAGGGCAGGCAGCTCAATAAAACATTGGCTGGAACTGCACAGTTGGCGCTTATTTTTGCCCTTTTGTTTGCATTTGGGGTTGTGGTTTTTCGATAAGTGCGTTCACTATATTTATGGAAAGATCCGGAAACCTTGAGTTCTGAGGGAATGAATAATCAGAATTTGATCTCCAATTGGTCAATTTCCAGCCATTCCGCTCTCGTTTGGCGAAGTGTTCCCATGCTGGGCTTGCCTGCCGCAGGCCAGGCGGCGTACTGGTTGTCAATCCAGATGACAGCACCCAGCGGTCCTCGTGGGCTGATTTGTGTTTGAAAGACAATGGAATGATCAACCTTGAAAATAACCGTGTTTGAGTCCCAGGATAAATCGTAGACATGCCATTGGGTGGTATTCAGGTTAAGAAGTTGAGTGTCTTCAGCAATTATTCTTCCCGAAAATTTCCGCAGCCATTTTGAAAGTATCTTCACATACAATAGCGGTACGGCTATGACACCCGTCAGGAGCAGGCTGGAAGGAATCTTTGGACTGCGAAAAGTTTGTGCCAGCAATCCACTGCTGGGTAAGTGGTCATGGAAGGAAAGATGGTTTTCTGGAGATGCGTTGAAGAACCAGCAAGCATTGGGAAACACTGGCAGCCGCCTGGCCATGCCGTGGAGTCCAAGCGAGACTGCAAATGGGTCATTCCAGAAGCCAAACCCCCATGTTCCAGGGCTATCTGTTGATGATGCCCGGCAACAAAGACTTAGATTTGCAGGTGTAGTCACTGGAAAATTCCTGCGCGACAAAGAAGAATAATTGTCCAGCTGTGCCAATCGATAATTTCCACCCGGGCCAGCTGGGACTTGAAGCCGCCAGCTATTCTGATTTTTTTCTACACTAGCAAGTGGTGTGGCAAGTGGATTCAGCATAGGTTTTTTGAGTTATTGACAGGATAAATCCCAGGTACCATCGAAGCTCTTCTCATGAATGAAAAACCACATTTTGGTTAAACTGGAAGAGAGTATAATCAAAATTATCAAGAATAACTGTTTATAAAGGACCTTTATGCAAAAAGACATTGTTATTTCAAATACCAGATCCTCTCTTACCCGGTTTGCATGGCTTTCCATTGCAGCTGCGCTGACTACCATTACCTTGAAGTCTGTAGCTTATTTATTGACCGGTTCGGTGGGTTTATTGTCTGATGCTGTTGAGTCAATTGTCAACCTTTTAGGAGCCATCATGGCCCTGGGAATGTTGACGATTGCGGCTCGCCCGGCGGATGATGACCATTCTTTTGGGCACAGCAAGGCTGAATATTTTGCCAGCGTTGTCGAGGGCCTCCTGATTTTGGTTGCTGCTGGGGGGATTGCTTATACAGCCATCGAAAGGATCCTTCATCCACGGCCCCTGGAGCAAGTAGGCATTGGTCTGGTTGTTTCCATCGGTGCTTCCGTGGTTAATTTTGTTGTGGCCCGTATTTTAATGACTGCCGGCAAAAAATATAACTCTATTACTCTTGAAGCAGATTCTCAGCACCTGATGACTGATGTGTGGACCTCTGTAGGCGTCATCGGAGGCATTGGTCTGATTGCCATCACTGGTTGGGAACGACTGGATCCGATTGTAGCACTGATCGTCGCGGTGAATATTGTCTGGACCGGATTGGGTTTGGTGCGACGTTCGGTCGACGGATTGATGGATGTCTCGCTGCCCGGAAATGAGCGTGAAGTGCTAGAGGCCGTGATGGCCAAGTACCGGCAGAAAGGGGTGGGATTCCATGCTTTACGCACCCGGCAAGCGGCATCACGGCGCTTCATCTCTGTGCACATGCTTGTGCCCGGGGCTTGGACCGTTCACGATGCGCACCATGTCGCGGAGGATTTTGAAGGTGATATCCGCGCTGCTCTGAGTGATGCTGTGATCAGTACGCACCTGGAGCCCGTGGAAGATCATATCTCCATGGACGATATCCACGAAAATTGAGACGAAGACGAGTAAAAATATATTAACCTGAAGTATGGATTGGGGTGCTGGTTTGCTTCGAACCAGGTAATATTTGCGCTACGCTGTTTCG
>CAINXK010000135.1 GCA_903854805.1 uncultured Anaerolineae bacterium | reverse complement strand
CGAATTGCCCGCAAGATCACTTTTATTCTATTTATTGCACAAAGCCTGGCCTCGGCTGGTTTTATTGCCAGTGCCACGATCAGCTCCATCATCGGAGCGAAACTTGGCGGAGGATCGGCCTGGGCCGGAGTGCCTTCAGCCGTTTATTTATTGGGTGGAGCCTTTGCCGCCTCGGCTTGGGGCTATCTAATGGATATCTTTGGCCGCCGGAAGGGTATTGCCTTGGGCCTGGCCACCGGCGCAGTCGGGACAGTAATCGTAATTATTTCGATTGACAATAGTATCTTTTTCGGTTTTCTGGTTGGCATGCTGCTGATGGGCATAGCAAACGCCGCAGTTGTACTGGGTCGTTTCGCAGCTGCTGAAGTTAACCCACCTGAAAGGCGCGGGGCGGCTATCTCAGCCGTGGTCCTTGGCGGAACATTTGGATCAGTATTTGGGCCGCTGATCGTGGGGCCATCTGGCAGCCTGGTAAAAACCCTCGGAATGGATGAGCTCGCAGGCGCATACCTGGTCTGCTTTGGGCTGTTCGCGCTGGCATCGCTGATCGTATTTTTCACTTTAACCCCCGACCCACGCGATGTGGGTCGGGAAATTTCAAAACTCTACCCCGAATTGAACCCAACTGGCGAGGCACGTTCCATCTGGACAATCCTGAGACAGCCCAAAGCCTTTACAGCGCTGATGGCAATGGTGCTTGGTCAGGTGGTGATGGTGGCAGTTATGGTAATCACATCGCTGCACATGAAAGACAACCACCACATGCTCACAGACATTTCAACTGTCATTTCTGCACATACATTTGGGATGTATGCATTCTCGATTATCTCGGGCTGGCTCGTCGATAAATGGGGCCGCGCGCAAGTTATCCTGACCGGGGCAATCGTCCTGATCCTGGCCTGCATCAGCGCCCCATTTTCGCCAGATGTGCTGCCCCTGGCAATCTCGCTCTTCTTATTGGGTCTGGGCTGGAACTTCTGCTTTGTGGGCGGCTCAACCCTGCTGGCAGATCAACTATCCCCGGCCGAACGAGCCCGCACACAGGGCACAAATGATCTATTGGTTGGGCTCGCCTC
The DNA here is from genome assembly GCA_903854805.1 of uncultured Anaerolineae bacterium. Next base: position 28,037 of record CAINXK010000135.1, on the reverse strand, counting down.
AGCCACTGCCAGCCTCAGCTCGGGGATCATCTTTGCCACACTGGGCTACGCGCTTGTTGCAGCCCTTGGAGCAGCACTGGCAGTCATCCCGGTTTTCTTTTCCATCAGAATGTTGTGGCAAGGCTCGCGCAAATCCGGTCTCCTGGCTTAGCCCTGACAAGAAAATCTTCCCGAGCACGAACGCAGCTTGAGATCCGGCAGAAAAGACTGTACGCTGGAATTTGCTAAAGATTGTATTTAGACTGAATAATGAACAAGGCTCAAGCTGGATTGGGTGTGCCTCAGGTTGTTATTTGCGGAAATATTTCCGCATAATAACTACAAAATTAATTTTCATCCACCTGGGAGTATTCCCGCCACCCGCCATATTTACTCACCTGGCAAAGCGTTGATTAACATTTGCCGTATGGCAAAAATTAGCATGCGATCTCTTGCCAGGTGAGAAGATACCCAAGGTCGGGCATCACAGCTACGCAAAAATGTGAGCTTGCATAACTACTTACACGAAACATCGTCCCATGAGAAAATCAATCAAAACTTGCTGACCTGGTTTATTTTACTGGGATTTTTGTAAGCATGCTTGACGTTGTCTATCTCAGAATTCTTTGACCGAACTTTCTGCCTGTACCACCCATGAAACACACTGCTGCACTGCTACGCCAGGGACTGCCGGTTTATTCATCCGCCATCTGCCACCATCCACTTACTCGACATAACCCTGCCTGATTTTTTTTAGCATCAGACAGAGTTACGCTCTTTGATGATCTGGTAACCAGATATCGAACTGGGAACCCTTCCCTAATTCGCTATGAACCTTAATGTTGCCGTCGTGTTTTTCCAGGATCGAACGAACAATAAATAAACCAATTCCGGTTCCGGGTATTTCATCCTGAATAGCATTTTGGCCTCGGAAGAAGCGGTTAAACAATAACGGTATATCCTCACTGGGGATACCCATACCTGAATCCTTTATTGAACAAAAGACACCATCCACCTGTCTGTTCATGAAAACATCGATATTGCCGCCAGAAGGTGTGAATTTGATGGCATTCCCCAACAGATTCACAAAAACCTGGGTCAAAGCATTTTCGTCAGCATGGATGATGTACGCTGTTTCATCCAATTCTTCCGTCAAGTGTAGTGTAAGCGTGACGTTTTTTAGTCTGGCAGGTTGTTCAATTTGGTAAATCGATTGTTTTAATACCTCACAGCAATCAATAAAGCGGAAATGCAAATGAGCCTGGTTGCTTTCCAGACGACCAGCACTCAGAAGATCTTCGACAAGCAACCGCTCGCGATTCAACTCACTCTTTAATACATTCCAATACTCATCATATTCTTCATCGGTTACATCACCATCGATCAAATTAACCATCAAAAGCATGGTGGCAATCGGTGTGCGTAATTCATGCGTTGCCCGGTTAATGAAATCGGATTTCATCTGATCCAACCTGGCCCGATCGCTAATATCCCGCACAATGGCAGTCACTTCGTCAATTCCACTATCTTTAAATCGCGCTTCAAAGACATGCGAAGAATCGCCGATTTTCTGCGTATATTCCATGGTCTGGATTTCTCTGGTTCTTAGCGTCTGACCAATGCAAGCCATGGCATCTTCAATCAACTGTTCAGGCAAGATGTTGCTGATCGGGGTATTTTTAATTTGGCCTTCTGAGTAATTTGTCACTGAGGTTGAACTTGCCGTATAGTCAAGAACAATCCCATCGCGTCTGATCCGAAAAATCGCATCTGGAACAGCGCTAAGCAAGGCTGAGTTTCGGCTTTCGCTTTGGCGGAGATCACTTTCCATCGCCAGCACACGCTCGGCATTACGAACCCGAACCAACAACTCCGCAGGTTCGAATGGCTTGGAAATAAAATCATCCGCACCCGCAGATAACCCTTGCAGCATATCTTCCTTGCTGCTGCGTGCAGTTACCAGGATAATATAAGTGTATCCAACCAGGTTGGCAGACCTGATCTGGCGGCAGAGGTCAATACCGGTGACTTTGGGCATGTTCCAATCTGAGATTACAATTTTGATGTTCCCGGATTGCAATATTTCGAGTGCGGCTTCGCCATCATCGGCAAGTTCCACCTCGTAATCATCGTTCTCCAGGATCTTCTTCGCCACAGCCTGGGCAATATCATCATCATCAACTACAAGAATTTTCATCAGAGACCTCTTACCTGAACAGCCATTTCCCACCAACACAGCCCGTGATGATTTTGGGAAACAGCTTTTTATTAAATTTGCGGAAATCTCTGCCAATAATTGGACGAATAAGGCCTGCTTTTTGAAAGGATGGAACGCCAAAAAAAGAAAATTCCTTGACCCTATCCGGAAAACATAAAAAGCACCTTTTACCCCAAGTATGCTGGCTGGCGCTGATAAAACTCAGGCAAGCCAAACACGTCAGATGATCAACCGTACAAACCCTGCCTCAGATAAATCAATATAATCCACATCCCACAAACAAAAATCCGGCGGAAAACCAGCCAAAGTACCTATAATCCACAATCTTATTATTTTAGCATGAGATAACCTGAAGTCAAATCAACATTCTAAATTGAAAACTAATTGCAAGGTGCTCTTACGCTTCAGCTTGTGTCTGAACAAATCCGTCCACGCTTTTTTCGAAACTATCCATCCGCCACAAAAAATAAACTGCAACCCCGGCGTTCAATGAACACACGGATGATGCAGTTTATATCAGCACGAATGGCGCGCCAGTCAGACATGGCTGGGATCTTGATCACACCTGGATCGACTGGTGCGGTGCAAACTTCTTTTTAAGTGCGGATCATGGTCAAGAGCATTTTAAATTTTTGCTGGGCCTTAACTGCATGGGGTTGGTCAGCTGGCAAAATGATTGCCTGCCCGGTTTTTAAGTGGAAGGGTTCTCCAGAGATGAAAATTTCCGCTTCACCATCCAGCACCTGCACAAGCGCATCAAACGGAGCGGTGTGCTCGCTGAGTTCCTGACCGGCATCGAAGGCGAACAAGGTAACATTCCCGGCCTCTGCCCTGGTAATCTGGCGGCTGACAACGGAGCCATCCTGATAGGCGGCCATTTGTGCGAGTTCAAGTATTTCTGCTTTTGGAGCTGTAGTCATGATTTTATCCTCTCCAACATATTCTAGCTGTTTACCAATAATCCTTCTTTGCTGCAGCGCAAATAACTGGCAGCAAAAAGGTATTTACTCACGGAACCCTGATTCAATCATCTCAATCAAACTCTACAAATAAACGAAAATCGCTGCTTTGCTCCGCAACTGGTTTTTTGTGGTGATTGGGTGGATGGTCATCCGCCCAATCACCACTTGCCGAGCCAACCTTTGATTAGCACTCGCTTCGCAGCAAAAACCAGCCTGGTATGTTCTAGAATCTCGCTTTAAATTACGCCCAACCGCTTCCCCACGGTTTTGAAAGCATCCAGACCCTTGTCCAGGTCATCCATCGAATGCCCGGCTGAAATCATGACACGGATGCGCGCCTTGCCCTGGGGGACGGTGGGAAATCCCAGGGCCATCGCAAATACGCCGGCATCAAACAATTCGCGGCTAAACTGCTGGGCCAGCGGCGCTTCGCCAAGCATTACGGGTGTGATGGGTGTTTCGCTTACGCCGGTGTTAAACCCGAGAGTCTTCATCTCCGTTTTGAAATACTTTGCATTGCTCCACAACCGGTCAACCAGCTGGGTTGAATCTTCAAGCAGGTCAATCGCCGCAAGACAGGCAGCCGCATCTGGCACTGTGACCGCCGATGAGAACAGGAAGGGCCGTCCTCGTTGGCGCAGCCAATCAATAATAACAGCACTCCCGGCAACCAAACCGCCCATAACGCCAAAGGCCTTCGACATTGTGCCAATCTCCACATCCACCTTACCGTGCAGTCCGAAATGATCGACAATGCCGCGCCCGCCGTTGCCTAAGACACCTTCGCCATGCGCATCATCCACCATCAGCAGGATGTCATATTTTTTGGCAACTTCATAGATATCGGGTAAGGGAGCGATATCACCGTCCATGCTAAACACACCATCAGTCACGATCAGCGCCCGGCGAAATTGGCCTAAATTCGCCTTGATTTGGTCATCCAGCGAGGCCGGGTCATTATGCTCGTAGGCAATGATCTTTGCCCCTGAAAGACGGCATCCATCGATAATGCTGGCATGATTCAGCCGGTCCGAAAAAATCACATCTTCCTTACCTACCAGTGCCGGGATGGTAGCCAGGTTGGCGCTAAAACCACTCTGAAAGGTAATGACTGCTTCAACACCCTTGAAAGCCGCCAGGCGCTTTTCCAACTCAACATGCAAACTCATCGTCCCGGCGATGGAACGCACCGCGGCCGGACCAACACCCAGGGTATCAATGGCCTTTTTCGCCGCGGCCACAATATCTGGATGGTTTGCCAGTCCAAGATAATTATTTGAGCAGAAATTAAGCACACGCTTCCCATCCACCACCAACCAGGCCCCCTGCGGCGATTCGATGGTACGGATACGATTATAAAGACCAGCCTGCTTCAAGCTATCGAGTTCCTGGGTAATCCAATCAGTTTTAGACATGCACATCTCCTGAAGATAAATATCGGACATTAAAAAGTTTTGGGAAACACTTGCCATACAATACATTGCCGTCGTACAAAAGAAAAGAGCGCTTACAGATTATTTCTCAACAAGTTCGGCAACCATAAACGGGCTAATGATCACTGGTCTGGCCTTCAGCCAGGATACCCAGTTCAGCCAGGGCTGCCATGACCCGTGCTTCGGCCCCGGCCTGGATCGCCACAGTGGTAGGGCCGATGATCTCACCCAGGAAGCGCCCAGCTTTTGAAGCGCGTAATTCACTTAGAACTTCAGGCCGCGATACTTTAAGCACGACCAGGCTTTCAACGCGGGCTTCGGTGCCATTCTGCTCCCAGCGCTGCAGGGCCTTCACAAATGGCGGCGGCAGCGGGGCGGCTGAGTGTTTGCGCAAAATACCGAGCAGGTGTTCTGCTTTAAGACCCTGTTCACGGGCGCGTTTCAACGTTCCGGCTGTTACCCGGTAATGGTATTCCTGCTCTTTTTGGGCGTCCCATTCGCAGAACCGGGCAATTTGGTAGCGAACCGCGCGCGGCGCAAGGCGGGGAACGATAATCTTGCCCTGCGAAGTGACTGTCAGTTTCCCGTTCTCTTCAAATTGAGAAGGGGAAACGGCAGGTCGTTGATTCTCGTTGTTCGCGCGAAAAGCCGTCGGGGCCGCGCCAGCATCAGAAGCTGCCAGGTCTAGCAGCCCAAGCCAATGCAGGGGTCCGCTGACCATGTAACGGATCAGGGCTCCATCGACTTCGTCCCAACTGGCAAAACCGCGCAAGAAAACGCCATCGGCCTGGCGCCGGATGAACCAGGAATCGTAATCGCCGGCAGGACGTTGGTAATCTGGGTACCTGGTCTTTATATCGCGCACGAAAGCTGGCAAACTCCACCATTGACCATCAGGAATTGGCTCAAGCAGATTCAGCAAAAATTCACGTGTCACCAATGACTGGTTGCTCCAGCCACCTTCAAACACCAGGCCAGGCAATTGGCGCAGTTCGTTGAAACTTTCACTTGACTGCCAAGCTGTGCGCAAGAGTAACAACGCTTTTTCACGCGGAGATTCGAGGAAGGATTTAACCACCTCAGGTGCCAGGTTGGTTGAGCTAACCACGCCAGATGCAATTAATAATTCCCGCAAGACAGACACCGGAACAAACAATTCTGGCGGCTCCAGACCCATTCTCACAGCCGCCAGATAAGTACAGGCATCATCCAAAATCCGATCACCGGCCAGGCTGGGCACTGCTTTTTCAGCCGGGGAGGCCGGACGCCCGAGCAAATCGCTTTCCGTCGAAGTATTCGCCGAAGGAGAGTTTTTCTCGCGAGGACCAGCAGATTCCGATGTTTCAAAGTCTTCCTGATAAGCATCAGGCACTTCTTCCAAAATTTCTTCCCGAGCAGGTTCCGGGATCATCCCTGCAAAATCCAGAGCCATAAACATGTCATCCGGGATGAAGGCGAATTCCTGCGGACCTTTATCAGCAAACTTATCCTGCGTATCCGGATTGAAAAACGCCTTTGCTACAAGCCCACGGTAAAAGAGTATTTCAGCGGCAGAGCTGGGCTGCAGATGGGGCTGCTCACGATCGCGCTTGCCCGGACCCATTTCGCGCAGCTCACCAAAACGGCGCGCAAATACCACCCAGGGCATGCGTCCATTTTCAGCCAGGAGTGCGGTCAGTGCAGACCGGCCTTGCTTGGAAAGTGTGGAAACTACCTCTTCGAGTAATTCGGCATCACACAGGCTATCAGCCAGTTCAACAGCTGCTTCAGCCGGATCAGACGAAGTCAGCTCCAGTCCCCAAAGGGATGCGACGATGCGCAAAAAACCGATATCGTTGGATGGCAGGGTTTGAGCAAGAGAGGGCATAGGCTTTCACAAGGTGTAGAAACAGTTTTTCGTACAGTAGCACACAATCATTTTACCAGCACGGGCTTATCCGCGAACAACCTGCAAGGCACCCGGCAGAATCTCGAATTTCAACCCTTTAAGATTACTACCAAAGCTGGTGAAAATCTCTCCATCAGCGTGAATATACATGGGTCGATCCGCCCGAATGGAGAGTGATTTGCAAGTGCCCATTTTGATCTGCGCGAAACGGGCATGCGTGCCTTTCATAAACTCAGGAACGAGTCTGAACATTGTCAAACGGTCACACTTCTTAACCATGGCAAAATCCAGAATGCCATCATCGTTTTTTGCTTCGGGGGCAATCATAAACCCACCACCCTCGCGTCCGCCATTACACACAGTAAACATCAGGGCTTTCTCTTCCCAATGATCTTCGCCATTTTCAATCTGCATAAGAACCGGATCATGGTTCAATAATATGGTCTGAATGACTGCCGTCAGGTACATCATAAAACCACGCACAACCGGCAGTTTGTGCGAGCGAATGGTTACGACAGCATCAAAACCAATCCCAACTGTATTGTCGAAATATTCCTGGCGTCCGTTTTCATCGGTCAGCAAACCTATATCCACAAGAGATGGCGGGCTTTTAAACGCATGCTGCAAGGCGCGATCAGCCTGTAAAGGAATACCAATGGCATGCGCAAAGTCATTGCCCGAGCCAACCGGCACAACACCCAGAATGGGGCGCTTCTCTGCCGGTACCTGCATCAAGCCATTTACGACTTCATGCACAGTACCATCACCACCCATGGCAATCACCATATCGTAACCATCCAGGGCAGCTTGTTTGGCCAGTTCGGTGGCATGCGTGGGGTAGACGGTACCGCTCCAATCCGCGCCACCATATTCAACCATAAGCGGGCGCAGATCGTTGGCCGCACGCCAGGCAGAACCCATATCAGCCATCGGATTCAAGATCAACTTCACTTTTCGCGCCATGACTTCCTCCATTTTTGTGAGTACCCGGATCAAAAAAACTTGGTGAGATAAATCAATTTACTCGCAGGCTTTCAAAAAATAGCAACCCGAGAGCGTCGGTTTCATCAACCCCAAGCAGCAGGTCTGAAACCCGGATAACCAGAGCCGGAGAAAATGCAAAGCTGGCGCAGATCCGACCAGGATACATCTATAAGTATAAGCAAAATGAAAAGGTCTTTTGCAAAAGTTTTAACGCGGGAAAACACGTACCAGAGTATGTTAAAATCAAGGCTATCTTCCCGCTTGGCCCCACATACTTCGGGGGTGCCGAAACCGGGGCCCATGCCCATTTATTTGGAGAACAGTATGCCAGCTAGCAAACCGAACGCCGCGACACCACTCCAACCTCGTCGGAGAGCCATTATCATCGGTTCTGCCAAGGGATTGGGGGCAGCACTGGCACGCCGGCTGGCGCGCGAGGGCTACTTATTAGGGTTGATCGATCGTAACCCTGAGCTATTACAAACCACTTGCAGCGAAATCAACGCAGCAGGTGAGGGCACCCAGGCTTTGGCCTATATTCACGATGTTACAGCGTTCGATGAAATTCCAGCTTTGCTTCAAAAAATAATGCTTGATCTGGGCGGTTTGGATTTATTTATCTACAATGCAGGTATTTTACTACCCACAACGCCTACAACCTACGATTTTGAAAAAGATCTCAAAATGATGCAAGTAAATGCGCTGGGAGCACAGGCCTGGTTCAACGCCGTCGCTCCAATTTTTCAGTCCCTGAATTCCGGACAAATCGTCGGCATCTCTTCGGTTGCGGCCGACCGCGGTCGTGTGGGAAACCCAGGTTATAACGCGTCCAAAGCTGCACTGGCGACTTATCTTGAAGCGCTGCGCAACCGTCTTTCCCGCCACGGCGTCCACGTGCTGACTGTGAAGCCCGGGTTCATGGATACGGATATGCTCAAAGACTCCCCACGCACATTCTGGGTGGTCTCTCCGGAGCAAGCCGCCAATGATATCTGGATGGCCCTCAAGGCACGCAAACAAACCATCTATACCCTCAGCCGCTGGGGATTGGTGATGTGGATCATCAAACACATTCCGTCGGTGATTTTCCGGCGTTTGTCATTCTAACTAATAAATGGAGAGAGGGCAGCAAAAGACCCTATTTTAATAAACTACCCTCTATAAAAATATATGACTACCGCTACACTACCTTACGAACGCCTCGAGTATCTCGAAAATTTCGGCCATTCGCTGCGGGCAGCGTCTTATCTTTACAAACCAGAAAATGTCGATGATATCCAGACTGTATTTAAGTATGCCCGGCATAACGGTCTAAAAATTACCCTGCGAGGAGCTGGTCGTTCCTATAACGATGCTGCCTTGAACAGCGCCGGGATTGTAATGGATTTAACCCGCATGAATAAAATCATCGATTGGGACCCCGAAACCGGCCTGATCACTGCCGAACCAGGGGTTACTCTCGAAAAACTCTGGCAAATCGTTTTACCCGACGGTTGGTGGCCCCCGGTAGTCTCTGGTACGATGACGACCACCCTGGGTGGGTGTCTGGGAATGAACATCCATGGAAAAAATAATTTCAAGATGGGCACGATCGGCGAACATGTTCAGGAATTCACCGCCCTATTGCCCACCGGCGCTGAGTTGACCTGTTCCCCCACGAAAAACGGCGATCTTTTCTATGCCATGATCAGCGGGATGGGCATGCTGGGTGTATTCACATCGATCACGCTCAAGATGAAAAAGATGTATTCAGGGTATTTGCAGGTAAACGCCTACCCGGTACATAATTTATCCGAGCATCTTAACGCCATCCTGACTGCCGCCCCTGATTATGATTACACCGTCGGCTGGTTAGACGCCATGGCGGGCGGCAGCGGCCTGGGACGCGGGCAAATCCACGCCGCAAAATACTTGCATGAAGGTGAAGATCCCGAACCGAAAAAAACCATGCAGGTGCAGTACCAGACTTTACCCGATAAAATGTTTGGGGTCTTCCCAAAATCCATCATCCACTATTTCATGGCACCTTTTCGGATCGCCCCGCTGTGGGGTCTGGTCAATACCGCCAAGTATGTCGCCAGCCTGCGCTCAGGCGTCTATCGCCAATCACACGCTGCATTCCATTTCCTGCTGGATTATGTGCCAAAATGGGAACTGGCTTATGGCTCTGGCGGGTTGATCCAATATCAAACCTTCATGCCCAAGGAAACCGCTGAAGATGTTTGGAGGGAAATGCTGACAATCTCTCAAAAACGCGGTATGCCATCTTACCTGGGAGTGACCAAACGCCACCGCCCTGATAAATTCTTGATCTCACATGCGGTCGACGGGTTCTCACTGGCCATGGACTTTATGGTGACCAACAGCACTCGTGAACCCATGCGCAAGATGCTGCAAGAGTTTGATGCGCTGGTACTCGCCGCTGGCGGACGTTTCTACTTTGCAAAGAACAGCGAAACCACACCAGAAACAGCCGCCCAATTCCTCGGCGCAGAAACCATGGCACGTTTCAAAGCGCTCAAACAGCGTACCGATCCCAATAACTTACTCGAATCAGATTTGTATCGTCGGGTTTTCGGAAGTTGAATTTTCGGGCTGAAGTTCCCAGGCAAAAGCGGGGGTTTCAGCCCCATTTTTTATGATCTGCCATACCATCGACCTCGGTACAATCGCATACCAAGCCGCCTGGGATCTTCAAAACAGGCTGGCTGCTGAAATTGCGCGCGGAGAACGGCCTGCAACCCTGTTAATGCTTGAACACCCGCATACTTTCACTTTCGGACGGCGCGGGCAAGCTCAAAACCTGCTCTGGGATCAAGCAACGCTGGAAGAACGCGGTGTAACCGTGCACTGGGTGGACCGCGGCGGCGATGTTACTTATCATGGCCCAGGACAGCTTGTGGGTTATCCTCTCTTAAAATTAGACGGAATGGACCACGTCGGGTATGTGCGCAACCTGGAGAAGATGCTGATCGGCGCACTCGCCAGGCTGGGGTTGGTCAGCGGACAGATCAGCGGTAAAACCGGGATCTGGGTACAGGCCGACATGGCTTCACGCTGCCCACGCTGCAGCCCCAACGATCGCCAAAAACCAGCGAAAATCGCCGCCATCGGCGTCAAGGTGGATGCCAATGGCATCACCCGGCATGGCTTTGCCCTGAATGTTTGTCCGGAGATGGATTATTTTGATGGGATCATCCCTTGTGGGATCGGGGATTACCCAGTTATTTCGCTGGCCGATATATTTGCCAGCGCACCTACGATGACACGTGTCAAACAAGCGATTCAGCAATCTTTTGGGGAAATATTTAATCTTGAAATCGCAGAAACATTTATTTGACTTTTTACTGTAAAATTAGTAAACTAAAATACCGATTAATTCATCGATTCTTGGAGGAAAAATGACCGCTCAGTATCAACTTGTTATGCATTCCGGGCCAACTCCTGGCAAAACGTTCCCTCTGGAAGGCGATATTATCACGATCGGCCGAGAAGCAGAGAACGGCATCGTTATCAATGATGCCGAGGTCTCGCGCAAACACACCCAGTTTGTCTTTCAGGGAGGTAAATTCATCCTGACCGACCTGGGCTCCACAAATGGTACCTTCGTCAACGGCCAACGCCTGACGGGACAGCACGTTTTGCAACCCGGCGAAGTGATTTCGCTTGGCGAGCAAATCAACCTGCTCTTTGAATCGATTGTCCAGGTAGATCCAAACGCCACTATGCTCTCTACCAGCCGCCCACCAGCCCCCCTGCCACGCCCAGAAGCTGCAGCGATTCCAGCTGCCAAACCTGCGCTTACGCCCGCGCCTGTTTACGCAGGGAAGGTCCCTGCCGGCCCAAGCCCGCTGTCGGCTCCTGCTCCTGCCAAAGCTGGCAATTCGCGCATCGCGCTGATCATCATCGGTGTGGTGCTGTTGTGCCTGGTTTGCAGCTGCGCCGGCATACTCTATTATGTCGATGCAAACAGTCTATGGTGCTCTTACGCGCCTTTCATCCCTGGATGCGGCGGATAAGTGCTTTTGTTTTCAAAAAGGCCTCCACAATTGTGGAGGCCTTTTTGATTAATCCGATGAAGATAAATACCTGTCAAACATTCCTATTCATGTGCAAATGACAGGCTTGATATTGAGCATTATCAGGGAGCTGCCATTTTTACCGACTTACTCACCGAGCGTACTGGCAATCACAGGCGCATTGGTTTTCCCGAAAATCATCCTGATGTAATCGCGCAAACGAATAAAATCCATGGCCTGACCCACAAAAACATCTTTCGGTTGTTATGAACATCAATAATGGATAAAGCACTTGCGGCAAGGAGAAATATTTTCAGTGAAAATTTCGCGCCTGACAAGCCACGGAATCCAGCATCACATGACACAAATTCTTACAACATTTTTCATGTTAATTTGCATCGTCAAAAGAAAAACTGGATACCAGTCAGTAAATATATTTTTGCAGATCGAGCAAAGCAACAATAATCCGAATTTTGATCTCGGCCGCCGTGTATTTTTCTTCCAACAAACTGACATCGCCTGAAACAAACAACAGCTCAATTTGCCGGTTCAAAGGAGAATCTGGGTGCCGCAGGAAATCAGCCACGATATTACGTTGACGCATCCGGGCAACATCCGGAAGCCAGGCCTGCAGAAAGTAAGCCGAGGGGTCCATGTCAGACTCATAACGGCGAACCGCATCGTAGAAAGCAACGGTCAGGCGAAGATCAGTGCGCACAGGATCAGAAACCGGCTGTTTACGCAAGAAATTCAAGAAATTTTGTTCCAACTGATCCAAAGATAGCCCCAGGCGTGCCTGAAGAGCAGCATCCAACACACCGGCATCGCTACCCGCCGGCACAGGCTCAATATTGCGATAAAAGTTGTTGTATTTTTCCCAACCATAGGTTGAGATCATGTAGCTGACAAGCGCAGCTGCCTCGGCGTAACCAATCTCGTGTTGAGAAAGATAAAACGAATTCGTTAGCTTGCGCAAAGGAATATACCAACCCAGATCAAGAAGAGCGGCCGCGCGTGGCAGAATAGGCTCCAACTTGAAATGTCCATCACTCAGATAAACAGCCAGCCCTTCTTGCAAAATGGATGGGCGCAGCATGCCTCCTACCTGGCCATCCAGCCAGTGAACCATTTCGTGGTGGGTAACTTGCCGAGCTGTACTGCCGGCATAATTTTGATGCAAGTAGGAAACATAGATCCCGTCAGAAGTGAAACCGCCATGCCCCAGGGTGCGTGGTAAAAAGGTGATAGGGATCTTGCCCTGGAAGCTGGCCTTCAAGCGGTCTTCTACATCCGCAGACTGGGCAGCCACCATGGTTTTCAGCGCTTCCAGGTCCTTTTCTGCATCTGTGCCACTGATGTAATGGATGACACAACAGGCAGTCTCGGCTGATTCCCAGCGGGCATCCGGCTCTGGATACGGAACATCACCGGCCGGGAGAAGCGTAATTTTTTCATCCCAATGCTCAGTACCGGGCTGGAGAGAAAATGTAAGCGTATAATCGCCGGGAAGCAATTCACGCGTATCCCAAACCCAGTAAAACGTAGCCTGGCTGCGCCCCCCCATACCAAAAGACCCAAAGCTTTCTTCTGCCAATGGTTTCCCCGCAAGGCTAATGAGCGCTCTCGTACTGGTTGGCTGGGTAACAGCAGGATGGTAGACTTCAAAACTGACCTGATCACCAACATAAAGCGGACCATCCGGATGAGTGCGAACACTTGGCGGTACGCTGCTATTGGATGATTGAAACAGGCGCTGCGGAACCAGGCTGACGCAGGCCATCAGAAGTAACAAAATGGGGAGAATGATTTTACGCATTATATTTAGGCACCGTTAGTGAATACGTCTATTTTACCCTCGGACTTGATCTTGCGTAATTTTGCATCCTTAATGGTCCAATTTCCAGTGTTGTTTTTGCAGGACAACCACCCAGCTTTTATTTATGTACAGTTTTTACAGTCAGAGGTATAAATAGGGTTGCTGGTGTTACCTTTATGAACGGAGGCCGGGATGACAAATCCAAATATTTCACCTACTTGGAATACAAGCACCAAATTGATTGTCAGTTTGACCCTCGTGACCATCGCGGCGGGTTTGCTGATCAAGTTCCAGGCAATCCTGCCGCCCATGATCGTGATGATCTTGTTGGCGTATTTATTTAACCCGATTGCTGATTTTCTCTCCCAAAAAATGCACCTGCCCTGGAAAATTGCCGTCACACTGGTGTACATATTGGCAGTGATATTGCTGGTAGGGCTCTTGACGCTGAGCGGTGTGGGGTTGATACAACAGACCCAGAATTTGATCAGTGTGATCCAGGATAGTATCCAAAACATACCCGCCCTTTTTGATAGTATTTCAGGGCGGAAACTCAATATCGGACCATTCATTCTGGACCTGCGCAAAGTTGACCTTGGTGTCTTGGGCCAGCAGTTGATCGGCAGCATTGAGCCTATGCTCAGCCGCACCGGTACAATGGTCGGTACGATGGCCAGCAGCGCAGCCAACTTTTTGGGGTGGACTTTATTTGTGCTCCTGGTTTCTTATTTTGTATTGGCCGAGAGCGACGGGCTGTGGAGAGGTATTCTCCAATTTAACATCCCAGGTTACCAACATGATCTGGAACAAATGGGCAAGCAGCTCTCCCAAATTTGGAATGCCTTCCTACGCGGACAAATCATCGTTATGGGCATCGCGGCACTGGTTTATACAATTGCTTTAAGTGTCATGGGTGTTAATTATGCTCTCGGCCTGGCCCTGCTGGCCGGGTTGGCCCGGTTTGTTCCATATGTTGGCCCGTTCATCTTATGGATCATCCTGGCGCTGGTATCCTATTTCCAGGAATTCAAACCCTTCGGCCTGACACCCTGGATATATGCATTGACGATTGTCTTAATTGCCTGGGTGATTGACGGAGTTACCGATAATATCGTTATGCCCAGGATCATGGCATCGGCTTTAAAGGTCCACCCAGCCGCCGTCCTCGTGGCAGCCATTATCGCATTAGAGTTGCTCGGAATCTTGGGCGTAATTATTGCCGCTCCCATGTTGGCTACCATGCAGCTGATCGGCCGCTATTTTACACGCAAGCTTTTTGATCTTGACCCCTGGCAAGGTCTGGAAGAAATGCCTCCACAGATACCCATCAGGCAGCAAATCCGTAACCTGATGGGCTTATTCCGGGCAAAATTTAAATTTAGATGAAATCCGTCTGTATTTTCTGCGCTGTGTGCTATATAATGGATAAAATTATTCAAGGAGATTAAAAATGCCCAAAAGCCCTGAACCCACAACCGAGACCCTGGCCGAGACCGAGAACTACCTGGTCTGGAAAGCCGAAGAACCCGATGGCGAAACCACCTTCCATGTTGAACTCGGAAATGTAACTGTCCACTTTTTCAAAGAAGAATGGGACGAGTTCCTCGAACTGGTCCGCGCGCTGGAATAATCTATACCGCAGGGGGCAGGTCGTTGACCTGCCCCCTGCGATTCTTGGAAGAAAATCTGATCGAAACATGCTAAACAATTCCATTACCGATGTACCTGGCATTGAAGTTGGCCAGGCTCAGGACCTGCAGGCACTGACCGGCGTCAGTGTGATTCTTTGCCGCAAGGGCGCAGTGGCTGGGGTGGACCAACGCGGCGGCGCGCCCGGCACACGTGAAACCGATTTACTCAATCCCATCAACCTCATTGAAAAAGTTCACGCGATTGTATTGGCAGGCGGATCTGCTTTTGGTTTAGATTCTGCCGGCGGTGTAATGAAATACTTGGAAGAACAAAATATTGGTTTTGATGTAGGCGTCGCCCGTGTGCCAATTGTCCCAGCCGCAATTTTATTCGATCTCTCGTTGGGACGCGCCGATATCCGCCCAACCTCCGAAATGGGCTATCGCGCGGCGGCAGATGCCAGTTCGGTGCGCCCGGTCGAAGGAAATGCTGGCGCGGGAGCAGGCGCTTCGGTTGGCAAGATATTCGGAAACATCGGAGCGATGAAAAGCGGCATCGGAACCGCATCCATTGACATTGGTGGAGGCATCATCGTCGGTGCCATTGCAGCAGTCAACGCTTACGGCGATGTAATTGACCCAAAAACTGGCGAGATCATTGCTGGAGCGCGCACATCCAAATTAGGACTGCTGACCATCGGCGCACCAGGCTATTTTGCCGACACCCTCGGCACAATGAAAACCCTGGCTGGACGGATGATTGAAGGCTTTGCCATGCACTCCAACACGGTCATCGGCGTGGTGGCGACCAATGCGCACCTGAGCAAGTCTGAAGCCACCAAAATGGCTCAAATGGCGCACGACGGCCTGGCACGTGTAATTCGGCCTGCGCATACCATGCTGGATGGCGATACCATTTTTGCGCTGGCAACCGGGCAAAAAAATGCCGACATAAGTCTCGTGGGCGCTTTTGCAGCTGAAGCTTTCGCCGCTGCTTGCATCAGCGCGGTCATGGCGGCCTCTAGCGCCGGGGGACTTCCCGGCCTGGCCGGCGAATGATTGGCATAAATCACTTCCACTCAGTCTTGTTTAGATAACTGGCCGTATTTTAGCGCTGGCCGCTCGAAGACATGGAACAAAAAACGACCTGCTTTGCAAAGCAAGTCGTTTTTTGTTCCCTATAATCTAATTTGGCAATTACTTCTTTTTCTTCATCTCATCCTTGAAAATCGTTGTCAGCACCACGCTAACGACCGTCACGACCAACCCGCCCAAAAATGCTGGCCAGAAACCTTCCACCGTGAAGCCTACATGGAAATTTGTACCTACAACCCCAGCCAGCCAGAACAGAAAGGTATTGATCATCAGGGTAAACACGCCCAGGGTCAGGATGATCAGCGGACAAGTCAGGAACTTGAGCAGCGGTCGTAACAAAGCATTCAACAGGCCAAAAATCAATGCCAACCAAATAAATGAAAACCAATTCGCAGATTGTGGGTGAATTCCCGGGACGAAAGCAACCGCCGCATACAATCCAACCGCATTAACCAACCAGCGCAGGAAAAAACGTTCCATTGTGACTCCTTTTCGTGATATTTCTCTGAAAAAAAATATTCGCTACGTTGTCGTTCGATTCAATTTACGCTTTTTCTTTCAGAAGGTTGCATCACCCGGAGCTTTCATCCATGCCAATGTACGCTGAGAGCTAAACCCGGCAAGACGGATAGCTTCATCCGTTGGGCCAACCGGATATTCAAACACCAGATTACGAGAGCTCGTTTGGGTCCGCAGCCCATGCCTTAGAAGCGCGCTAACCACATCCGGCTCCGGTTTTGCCGGTAAAGCCGCCCATAAATGATCAGAATTTCCATTCGCTCGCTGACTCGCGAGTACGCCCAGGAGTCTTCCATCCCGATAAGCTGCCCATTGATAAACATTGATATCAGCCATCAAGCGATATAAAGCATTGAATAATCCCGGCTTCAAGATATTCCACGACTGGGAATGATACCAATCCAGATCAGAAGGATACGCACGAGCCAACCAGGCACTCTGAATGGGCCAATCACGTCCGAGCCTCTGTGTAATTTGAACATTGGAGGCTGAACCATCCAAATGTTTAATACCAGATAGAGCCTGCCAGGTTGTGCGCCTGACACGTTCAACAAAACCAAGCTCACTGTAAAGTTGAATGGCGCCCGGATTATCATCTCGAACATGCAGCCAGATTGACTGTGCGTGCTTGGAGCGTGCCCGCTCCATGGCAGCCGAGGTCAGCTGGCGCGCAATTCCCTGACGGCGGAAATCAGGGTGGGTAGCCACATTCGCAACCAGGAAAATCTTTTGTCCACGTACCGAAAATGGGATCAGACTTACATTTGCCACCACCCGGCCATTATTTTCCCAGACAAACCCAGAGAGTGGCAGAGAGACAGATTCAATGACTCGAGGAGCCCAGTTTAGGAAATGAGAATCATTTCCATTTCGGCGCATTTGATCGATGTAAGAACGGCCATCCGGGTCAAGCGTGGATGAAAAACATAATTCGATCAAATCAGCAACCGCTGGAAGATCCCTCAAGATATTTAGGGGACGCATTCGCCCAAGGGTCGGCGCAGTCGCAGCAAATAAAGTGGCAGTCATCTTGACTATTATATTCTTTTTCAGGGATGTGTGCTTGTTTCCCATCGAGTTACAAAATACGTTTACAATAGACTCATACACAATTCTTACAGCGTTCTTTCAGACCAATTACAGGGCCTTTGCTATAATCCGAGCGTATGGACTATCGAAAGGATTACATCTTATGATGCGATTTGACCGCTTTACTGAACGTGCACAAGAAGCCGCCCAAAGGGCAGCCGAAATTATCCAACGCTATGGGCACAACCAGATCGATACCGAGCACATCCTGCTGGCGTTGATCGAACAACCTGGGGGTGTCATTCCCCAGATACTGGAACAGCTGAATGTCAACAGCACTTCACTTTCAGAACGCCTGGACGCTGCTCTACGCGCAACCCCAAAAGCCAATATCTTTGGCGGTGGCGCAGGCCAAATATTTATCACTCCTCGCGTTAAACGGATCATTGATCTCGCGAACGAGGAAGCCAACCGTCTGAAAGATGAATACATCTCCACCGAGCATATCTTTCTGGCCATATTGACCGAAAGAAATACTCCTGCGTCACGCATCCTGGAGAGCGCGGGCATTACCCGTGACCGTGTCTTTGAATCGATCCAGCAAATCCGTGGCGGACAGCGAGTAACTGACCCTCAGGCCGAATCCCGTTACCGCACCCTCGAAAAATACTCCCGTGATTTAACCCAACTGGCCCGCGAAGGCAAGCTCGACCCCGTGATAGGACGCGACAAAGAGATCCTGCGCCTCATCCAGATCCTCTCGCGCCGCACCAAGAATAACCCTGTCCTGATCGGCGAGGCAGGCGTTGGCAAAACGGCGATTGTTGAAGGCCTGGCTCAAAAGATTGCAGATAATGACGTTCCCGAAATCCTGACCGGCAAAAAAGTTGTTTCGTTAGATCTCGGATCCCTGATTGCCGGTAGCCGCTTCCGTGGCGAATTTGAAGAACGCTTGAAAGCCGTCATGGAGGAAGTCCAGCATTCGCAGGGCGACATTATCATGATGATCGACGAGCTTCACACTGTAGTTGGGGCAGGTGCCGCGCAAGGTGCCATGGATGCCTCGAATATGCTAAAACCAGCACTGGCCCGGGGTGAACTTCAATGTATTGGCGCAACCACCCTGGACGAGTTCCACAAATATATTGAAAAAGATGCGGCTCTTGAACGTCGGTTTTCCCCAATTTATGTAGAGGAACCATCCGCTGCAGATGCCATCAAGATGCTGCACGGCCTACGAGACCGCTATGAGGCCCACCACAAAGTCCGTTACTCGGATGAGGCCCTGGCGGCCGCGGTGACACTGGCTGATCGCTACGTGACCGATCGTCACCTGCCCGACAAAGCCATTGACCTGATGGACGAAGCTGCCGCCAAGCTGCGCGTGGCGCTTTATTCCATGCCACCTGAACTAAAAGAAATGAAAAAAGAGATCGACCGCATCACGTCGGAAGAAGAACAGGCTGGCCTGGCGCGTGATTATGAGCGTGCTGCCCAGAAAAAAGTGGAACGTCTGCGGATGCAGGCCGAATACGCTGAAAAACGCGATAAATGGGAAGCTGAGAATCACATTGACGAAGTCGTGGACATCAATGACATCGCGGATGTTGTCCACCAATGGACGGGCATCCCGTTGACCCAGATGCTGGAAACTGAAGCGACGAAACTACTGCAAATGGAAGCTCGCTTGCACGAACGCATTATCGGCCAGGACGAGGCCATCCACGCGATTTCAGACGCCATTCGCCGGGCCCGCTCCGGCTTGAAGGACCCCCGCAGGCCAATTGGCTCATTCATCTTTATCGGTCCAAGCGGTGTTGGCAAGACAGAACTGGCCAAAGCCCTGGCTGGATTCATGTTTGATGATGAAGATGCCCTGGTACGCATCGACATGTCTGAATATCGCGAACAGCATACCGTCAGCCGCCTGTTTGGCGCGCCTCCCGGATATGTTGGCTACGAAGAAGGTGGTCAACTGACCGAGGCTGTGCGCCGTCGCCCCTATCGGGTTTTATTATTCGACGAAATTGAAAAAGCGCACCCCGAAGTATGGAATGCGCTCCTGCAAATACTGGACGATGGCCGTATGACTGATGGGCAGGGTAATGTCGTCGATTTCCGCAATACTGTATTGATTATGACCAGCAACCTGGGCACCGAATATGTGCGCAAGGGTGGCACCCTGGGTTTCCTGCAGCAAAATACGGATGATGAAGAACGCACCGCCCATGATAAGATCGAAAAGGCCCTCAAAGGTGCTTTCAGACCGGAGTTCCTCAATCGTATCGATGACGTCATTATGTTCTCGCCGCTGTCTGTGGAACAGATGGAAAGCATTGTGGACCTGCAATTAAAGGAAGTTCAGGATCGCCTGAATGACTACAATGTCAAGGTCGAGCTCAGCTCCAGCGCCCGAACCTGGCTGGCAAAACAGGGCTACGACCCGGCCTTTGGTGCGCGCCCTCTGCGCCGAGCCATTCAAAAATTTGTAGAAAGCCCACTTTCAGTTGAACTGCTAGGCGGAAAGTTTAGCGGTGGCGGTACGGTTAAGGTGGATGTAGCTGAAGATAAGCTCGTCTTTTTATAAAAACAAGGCTGAAGAAAAAAACTTCGTCGCGCTTGGCGCGGCGAAGTTTTTTTTGAATTATTCTAACGGTATTATTAATTTAATCGGGTAGAATTTGTCTCTATACCAGGAGCAGTAATATGCAAAATGAAAACAAGAACTTCTTTACTTCCGTCGCGGGGATCGGAATCATTATCTTACTTATATTATGCTGTTGTTGTGTTATCGTGCTGGCCGGGGGCATGGGCACAGCATACTACATCACCAACCAGTTAACACCATCTGCAATAAATCCGACTCCCTTTTCTTTTAATTTTGAGGGCACATCCACCCCATCTGCCCCACCCACCCCGATTGAAATAACCAGGGTTCCGGTAGAGAACATCCCTACCGATACACTAAAGACTTTACAGGAAAATATCGTCCCGGTAAATGACCCGCGAGAACTGGCCTGCCGGTTGGAAGGGAAATGTAACATCCCTGAAATACTGCTGAGCGGCCCGTATCAAGCCGGTCAGAAACAGTCATTTTGGGTAACTAATACAGATAACGCCAAGAGTTTTCAGATCAACGCCACCTTGATGTATGTCACCGACCATGCCTATTTTTGGGTGCAAGATGGCGTGAAATACAACAAAACTGAAGCCAAAGACCTGGTGGACGCTTTTGAAAACAAAATGTATCCCACCGATCGCGAATTCTTCGGCAGTGAATGGAGCCCAGGCATCGATGGCGACCAGCACATTTACCTGGTTTACACGCGCGGCATTGGCGAGAGCGTGGCTGGCTATTTCTCATCTCCGGATGAATACCATCCTGATGCGCACAAATATTCCAATGCACACGAAATGTTTGTCTTCAACGCAGACAATTCACCGCTTGGTGATACCTACACCTACGGCGTGCTGGCTCACGAATTTCAACATATGATCCACTGGAAACAGGACCGCAACGAAACATCCTGGATGAATGAGGGTTTTTCAGAAGTAGCCGTACTTCTCAATGGCTATTATGTCAGCGGAGCAGCCTCTGAATATACTTCTGATCCAGATATGCAGCTGACCGATTGGGGCGCCGAGCCAGGCACCAACGGCCCGCACTACGGCGCAAGCTTTTTGTTTTTGACCTATTTTCTCGACCGTTTTGGCGAAGAAGCTACCAAGGCACTCGTCCAGGACCAACAAAACGGTCTGGAAAGTGTTGATAACATTTTGAAATCGATCAATGCCACCGACAAACAAAGCGGACAACCGATTCTGGCGGATGATGTTTTTATGGATTGGGCTACCACCAATTATCTATTGGATGGTTCCGTTGGCGATGGTCGTTTTGTTTATCACAACTATCCTGAAGCCCCCCAGGTGGCTGATACAGAAACAGTTACAAACTGTCCCAACCAGCTAACCAGTACAGTCCACCAATTTGGGGTCGATTATATCCATTTCGCGTGTAATGGAAAATACAGCCTGCACTTTGAAGGCGCCACGCAAACCGGTCTGCTGCCAATGGATGCCTTTTCTGGCAAAAAGGCCTTCTGGTCAAACAAAGGCGACGAGTCTGATATGACCCTGACGCGGGAATTCGACTTTAGCGCTGCAACCGGGCCACTTACCTTGAAATTTCACACCTGGTATGATCTGGAACAAGACTATGACTATACCTACCTGGAAGCATCCAGCGATGGTGGCAAAACCTGGCAGATCATCAAGACGCCTTCCGGCACAGATACCAACCCTTCAGGTAATTCTTACGGGTGGGGCTATAACGGCAAACCAGATGGGTGGATTGAAGAATCTGTCGATCTGAGCCAATTCAAGGGTCAGAAAATCCAGATCCGTTTCGAATATGTGACCGATGCTGCCGTAAATGGCGAAGGCTTTATGCTGGATGATATCTCCGTCCCCGAAATCAACTATGCGTCTGACTTTGAAACCGATGATGGTGGCTGGCTGGGGGTGGGATTTGTGCGCGTGGAAAATGTTTTGCCTCAAACATTCCGGCTGGTGCTGGTCGATAAAAGTGGCACACCCAGCGTCCAGACCATCCCTGTGGCTGCCGATCAGACAGCCGACATCAACATTGACCTGACGGACGCCACCCTGATTGTGAGTGGCACCACCTCCTTCACCCGCGAGGATGGACATTACTCCATCACCGTGAAGTAACCTGCCAATCAGCAGGCATATATTAAGGTCTCACATGAATCTTTATGCTGCAATTCCACAAGAAGCCTTGATCAAACTCCTGCTGGCAGTTTTAATCGGCGGACTGATCGGCCTGGAACGGGAGATGCATGCCAAGGCGGCAGGGTTGCGCACCATCACGCTCATCACCCTTGGCGCAACCTTATTCACAATGCTTTCGCTTGAGTTTAAAGATGATCGCGTGATTGCAAACATTGTCACCGGGGTTGGCTTCTTAGGCGCAGGCTCGATATTGTTCTCTGAAGGGCGTGTGAAGGGTCTGACCACGGCATCTTCAATCTGGGTGGCGTCCGCGCTGGGAATGGCAATCGGTCTGGGAGAATACTGGCTGGCAGGCGTCTCAGCGCTGATCGTTTACATTATCCTGTGGATATTTGCGCGTGTAGACCGCCTGGTTGATGTTCTTGGTCGCGAAATCCGCACTTACGATATTACCTATATCGCCAGTGAAAATAAACTGGAAAAGATCGAAGCAGCGATGGCGGCATGTAAGTTGACCATTATTCGCAGAAGGCGTTTAAAAGTCGGCGAGAACATGCTGCAGGGCATCTGGGAACTGCGTGGCGCACTGGCGCTCCAAACCAAATTTTCTGATATCATGCTGGCCGATCCAGACATAATCGAGCTAAGATACTGATATAATCCTAAAAACGGCGCTCATGGCGCCGTTTTTAGTTGCCTGCCCGGGCAATAACATCCGCAAACGCCAACGCATATTCGCCACCAGGTTCAGCACCTGAGAGATCCCACCAGGCAGAAAGAATGGCGTGGCAAAGACCCCAATCACGGATATTTTCGCGAGAAAACCCCAGATGCTCACTTAATATGGCTATCCTGCGCTCAGTCTGGCGAATGGCACCTGGTAAATACGGAAAATCCGGGATGGGATTCATCAGTAACGGTCCACATTCATAGGCTGGCGGACCGATCACCCCCTTCGGGTCAATAGCCAGCCAACCGCGGCTGGATGATAGGATATTAAAATGGTGCAAATCGCCATGGATTAAAATCGGCGAACCCGATTCCGCCAATAGATCTGGGAGAAGACGCTCCACTCTTGCCAAAAGCCCTGCTGGGAATGGCCCTGATCCACCCGCATATTTCGAACGTAGATTTTTTAGTTCTGCAAACCAATCGCCTAATTTTATAAACGACATTCCTTCGGCCACAGGACGCCAGAGCTGCTGCATGACACCACAGGCAATCTCTGTCCTGATATCGTCGTCTGCCAGACTGACCAGCATTTCACCTGGCTCGAGACGCTCCAACAAAAACATGAATTTCTCATCATCGGCAGCCAGCAATCGCGCACAACCATCACCGTTAAAAAATCTCAACGCACTTATTTCACTGGAAAACTCATGGTTTGGAACGCTAATTTTGAGAACGACTGGCGTATCATCCGCCATGATAGCAGTCGTGACATAGTTATAAGAAAGCAGCAGCGGCTCACCAAGCCTCAAGCCCCATTTTTGGGCTGCAATAGCCAATAAGGATGGTAAATCGGTCAACCAGCGCTGTCCTTCGGCTCCAAACGTGCTGCGTATATTGCGCAGAAAATCAGCCGGGAAATTCATGGAGCATCTCCATATTACGAAAAGCCCCCGCTCATTTCGATCGAAATGGGCGGGGGCAAATGTTAGTTTCTTGTTTATTTAGCTACTTTTATAAAAACGGTCAGGTCGGTCCCGAATAAAGTCCCTTGATCATTGATCATTTTCCAGTGTGCGATGTAATCACCTGGCTCAGCCGGGGCGCGCATTTCAATCCACATATCGACAATCCCACCTGGCTGAACCGACGCGTCATTTTTCGAGAAATAATTAGCAGCACCGTTCATAGCCGGACCGGCCCAAATTATCAGCCCATACCCTTCATCCCACGCACAAACGCCGGTATTCTGGATGCGCCACACCTTTGTAAATTTCTCGGTTCGTTGCATCACGGTTCCATCAGGAATGGTGACATCTGCTACAAAAGCTGAATTAAAACAGGTTGGACCTGCCGTGGATACCAACACTGGTGCTTGAGGTGTGAAACCTGGCGCAGCGATATTGGTTTGTAAACCGGCGACCGGCAAAGGCGTATTCACCGCCGGTAGCCCGGCAGCAGCATCTACAGCAGTTGGGGTTGTTATCTGCTCCAAAACAGAAACCGAAGTGGCAACAAGCGGGTCTGGAGTTTTGGTTGGGGGAACTTTAGTAGGTGTCTGGCTGGGAACGGCGGTCGGAGAAGCCTGTCCGGCAATCTGGGATAATTGAACAAAGGCAGTCGCTGCCGCTGATGTCATCACGGCGTTTATATCAACAGGAGTCGCAGTCGGCACCGCGGATCCCTGGCCAAGACTACAACCACTGAGCGCCACGAGCACTACCATCCCGATAAAAAACTGTATTAGCCTTGGAAACCTGTTCATGTTACCTCCTGGAGTATGCACCCGGCATTCGAGCACATGTTTTTATATTTACCATCATTATATCTTATCCTTAGCCGGTAAATAATCTGGGCGCGTTTCGTCAAACACGAAACGCGCCCTTTTTACGTTTATTAGCCATACCATACGGAATTGCAAGGATGGTATCGGCTGGCCCGGTTTTGTTCTTCGCCATAGGGGAGCCCATCGATCAGCATAGATTGGCTGGCAATGGGCGTGATGCTAAATATCTACTATACCAATAAGTAGCTGCGAAGGATGGCCTAAGGTCCGCTCGTTGCAGTTAAAGTAGCCGTCTCTGTAGCCGTCTCGGTGAGTGTCGATGTAACTATCAATGTAGGTGTCAATGTTGCAGTCAGCGTAGGCGTATTGGTGGCAGTTTGAGTAAGTGTAACCGTGGGGGTCAGCGTGGATGTAGCCGTAGCTGTAGTGGTAAACGTAGTGGTAACCGTGGGCGTGCGCGTCTGGGTAGCTGTGGCAGTTGGAGTAGCCGTGGGAGTCACCAGGTTGGAAGGGCGCACAATACGAGGGGCAATCCACAAGAGTTTGTCAGAATCTGCCGGACCATTTGAAAGCACAGTTAAAATGAACTTGACCGAATTGCCAGCCAGAGGATTCAGATCGGTATCCACGGTATAGGTTCGACCCTCATAGGCCTCAGCAAACTGCCAGATCGTTATAACTGGCCCATCCCCTATCTGATAATCGAGCCGGAAGGTGGCAAGGCAGCCGGTCGCAAGATAGGCGCAGTTGATCTGGGCGCGGAAACGGTCGCCTGTGTGGACTGTATAGGCCGGATAATAGCCCTGTATATAGCCATTATTCACGGTTTCAGGCGCAACCATCAAACCCTGCCCAGAATAGACCTGACCGCTTTCCAATTGTGGATTTTCGACTCTGGTGGCATATCCTTTTTTACTTTTAACATCTCCCGGACAGCCCAAAACTCCGGCGCCAGAGCGCCAGACCGCACTGCAATAACTGGTAGAAAAATCCAGCATAGTGCTAGTGGGACTGACCACTTTAATGTCCACATAAAATGGGGTATTTGCGGCAGCACCCAATCCAAAGGCCTCACCAGCAACGTTGTGCAATAACCAATTACTACGGTAAGAGCCTTCAACCATCGGCGCTGTCAAGTTCACCGAAATATCCACAGATTTCCCCGGGGTGATCTTGGCAGGCATATCAACCGACGCCGGGCCTTTCATATTATTGCCACTCACAAAGGCTAACGCATAGGATTTCGTCCATGTACAATTACCGATATTTCTCAAGCGCCAGGTTTTTGTAAACTTTTCACCTGGCGCCAATACCGTCCCATCCGGCACAGTGACGTCCTTTACATAAGCCACCCAATCGCAGTAGCTGAGCGGGGCCAGTGTTGGCAAGACCAATTGAGTCGGCTGGAGAGTGGGAATCTGCGGAGCTTGCGTTGGTACATAGATGGTAGGCGGCAGGGTTGGAAAAACAATGGTTGGCGGCATCGTCTGTACACTGGAAGACATTGCTTGAGTTTGAAGCGCCTGAACCGTACTTACCTGAACGGTATAAACTGCCCGAAGAGTGGCGGCGCCATCAGGAGTACTCACTGGCAGCGAACAGGCTGTGATCAGCATTGAAGAAAACAGTACAAATAAAATACCCTTAATAATTGAAGCCATAACCGTCTCCTTTGCGAGAAACATTTCTGATAGTAGACGCACAAAATATCTAAAAAGTTCCCACAAAAATAGAAGCCGGGAGATCCCGGCTTCTATTTTCCTACGGACAGCTCAAATTCACGCGACCAAATTGTTGATGGTTGGGTTTATCAATATAAAGATCGACCCACAAACCTGAGACGGTCGTAACCCATTCATAACTCACCGTTTTCGATCCGGAGCTATCAAATGAAAGCGTGCCGCTCATATCGGCCGTCGTTACGCCATCGCTGCGGACCCAGGTGTAGTTTACATTCCCAGCCTTGTTAACCGTGATAGTGGCGTTGACAATATATTTTCCGGTTGCAGAGCTGCAGACTTCACTCCGTAATGCACTAAAACCTACACTCATCACAGCAAACTTCCCGGCGCTTTCTGTCCCAGGCACAATTGTGCCATCGCTCCCTGCGCCGGTTCCCACCTTAATATCAACATAGAAAGAATTACCATTGGTGCCGCTGACTACTGGAATTCGAACGCCTGAAGCGTTGGTCAAACCCCAAAAACCACGATAGACACCATCCTTGGCAGGAGCTTGCAAGTTGATTGAGACATCCAGAGCAGCCCCAGGGGCGGTTGTGCCGGGCAGTGGCAGGCTTCTGGCGCCTGCCATGGCATCGCCAGAGTCAAAGACCAACGCATAGGATGAATTCCATGTGCAGGTACCAACATTCTTTAACCGCCAGATCTTGGTAAATGTTGCGCTAACGGCAAAAGGTGAACCATCCGGAATGGTGACATCTGAAATAAATTGGGCTGCATCACAAACCGAAGTTGGGGCCACATTCTGGGCGGGTGCGAGCGTAGCAGGCAAAGTACCCACGACAGCTGTGGCAGCCGGTACCTGGGGCGTATCCGCGACAAGTGGGGGTTGTTCAGCGACTGGAGGCGCAATAGTAGCGGGTGGACTGATTGGGTTTAGCAAAGCGTTTTGCGTAAGCTGCACTTCCACCGTCTGCGCAGCAGCAGTAAAGACCGCATTAGGGTTGGACTGCTGGGTGGCCCTGGCACCTGGAAGATTACATGAACTCAACAACAGCATCATCGCAAATAAAAACGCTAAAACGCGATAGGATTTCATACCATTATTCTCCTTTGCGTCAAATTTTACTCCACAAATCCCAACTGGGCAGATGCTCAAATGGGATTGAGGTAATAAAAAAGGATGCCCGTTCAGGCATCCTCTTAATTTTCTAATACATGCTGTATGGCTAAGCAAGTGCTTCTTCGATAATTTCGCCGCTGCTTGTTTTCTTGGCGCGATACGTAATACGTCCACGGCTCAAATCATAGGGAGACATTTCCACTTTGACGCGATCACCCAACAAAATACGGATGTAAAACTTACGCATTTTGCCAGAAAGATACGCCAGAATAACATGGCCGCTCTCTAATTTAACCTTGAACTGCGTACCAGGCAAGGCCTCGATCACAATACCTTCAACAACTAACTTATCATCTTCTTTCGCCATACAAACCTCCGGTCATTTATTCGGTGACCTTAACCGTGCGCCGCTTGAGGCGGCGGATAGCTTTCTTGTCTTCCATGCGGCGCTG
>CAINXK010000134.1 GCA_903854805.1 uncultured Anaerolineae bacterium | reverse complement strand
GCGGATTATTCCATAGATGCCCGTTTCGTGGGGGGCGCAATTTTGAGCGCCAGGACTAATCCTACCATCCTGACTCAAGGCCAGACTGTCAGCATCGATGCCCAAATACAGTTGCAGGGTGCCGGACTGGTGGTTGAATCTGCCATTGCTTTAATTCGAGCTCCAGATGGCACCCTGGCAGACCTGCCCCTCAATGCCAAGGGAACAGGATACAGTGCGGAATATCGCCCGAAATCCCCGGGGTTGTACAGTGTTGAAGTCCGGTTAATTGGCACCGATAAAGGTGGGTTTGGCGTGGATCGGGCTGCTTTCCTGACCTTTGAAGTGCAGCCAGGGAGTGATAATTTCGGCCCTATTCGGACGATTGCGGTTGTCATTTTACTGTGCGTGGTATTGCTGCTACTGGGATTGGTGATGTTCTTTTTCTTTTTTCGTTACCGCTCAAAGTCTGGTTAGTATTTACGCACTCGAGTGTTGCGTTTTGACACAATGGGCAAAGAATGCTAACCTACCAGAAAATAGCCTTTGCTCCGGACTGGTAAAAGATATGCGATGGCCATTTTTAGCACCTGCGCCACTGGCCGAAGAACAAGTACCAACCAAATCCATTGGCGAAACCTGCCGCCAGCAAGCACGCGCTCTGATCGAGTTACTGGGTATCCACGCTCACAAAATGCTTCAGAATGGCGAAACCGATAAATCCGTTTTTGATTCTTTGTTTGCCAGGCAGTTTGCCTATCCTGCTGCTTGACCTGCCTTTATCCCAAAACACAACTCACGCGTAAATTTCTTCAAAAGGCCAGAGTGACTGAACAGGATATCAATGCAGTCATCATCGCCGGAGCCTTTGGCACCTTTCGTGATGTGCAAAGCGGAATCGACATCGGCATGTTTCCCAAACTAGGATAAGATAAGCTTATCCAGGTAGGGAATGCTGCCGGTTCGGGCGCATGGCGCTTCTATCAATGGCGAAGCGAGAATAGGTGATTGAATTGGTGATGATGGTAACTTACGTTGAACTGATTTATGAAAAGGATTTTCTCGGCATGTTTCCAAAGATTTGATGTTGGATTGAAATGAGCTTGTCAAAATTGCCATCATCGAAGACACCAACTCGCTGAATTTTACTCACGTCCGAAAGGCTATTCCACATGTCAGAAGATATCAAAAACGCGTTATCCAGTCTCACCGGAGCCAAACAGACAATGATGTCTTGGCCAAGAAGAATTGAATCCTATGAGGCGCTGCCCGAACTTTATAAAAACTTCTTCAAAGCCGAACTTGCCGATCACTCGACTTTTCCGTACGTAGTCTTGATACCACCGATCGATAAACCCATTACGGAGAAACTGATCATTGAGCGCGAGTTCGCCATTCAGGTCCTCGAACGGACTGGCAGCCAGGTGGTTGAAAAAAATTTTTCGTATCCAGCCATGCAAATCTTTGAAATGGGAAATATTCTTTTGTACTCATGGATCACTTTCAAGGGTGTGACCACGACTGGCCTGGAAAGTACTGCGCTGATCGAGTTCAACCCGGCGACCGGTGACCTTCTTTTAGCCCCCTTCTTGAACAAAATGCGGCCCGCCTGTTTGGGTGTTGACGAAGCCGACTTCATCTCGGAAAGAGCAAAATTCGATTATTTATCCTCGCCGAACTTCAAGTTTATGAATTTTGGCCGGAACAGCCTGGTACGTGGAGAAAAAGTCAGCCAGATCGTTTTACAGCCCGAAATCCTTGAACCCACCTGGAAAATACTGGGTTGGACTTTCTACCGGACGGTGACCACCGTCCATCTGACCATCCTGACCGACCAGGAACTGATTCTGATCCGGGAGGATGAGCGCACCCAGAAAATCAAGGGAGGCAGATATGGCGGCATCTGGCAGTTTCTCCCACTGCGGAGCTTGATCTCCGCCTCGTTAACCGGACCATCAAATGGACTGTTGACTCTAACAATCTGCCTTTCAGCCGAGGAAACCATCCAAAAACAATTTGCAGCTAGCAGCCAACCAGAATTAGAACGACTCTGTAAGCGGCCGGACAAAATGGTGGAGTAGGGCCGAAATAATTGTTTGTATCGCTGGTCAAAGAAAAACAGGCTCCACATCGGAGCCTGTTTTCAATGGGTGGGAATATCAAGCCTGTTCGAGTTCGGCAACGGCTTTGCGGATCACACTTTCTTCCAAAATCTGTTTTCCATCGGCCATTCCAACCAGCAGGGCGGTGGTACACAGGCGATTAATTTGGCGGGGAACACCTTTGGTGTAATCATAAATGCGGGCCAGGGCATCGTCCGGAAAGAGTGGGCCAGACTTATAATCTGCCAACTGGATATGGTGGCGGACATAGGCAATGGTCTGGCTCAGGTCCAGAGGCAGCAGGTGGTAAGTGGTGGTCAGGCGCTGGGAAAAAGCTTCGTGGGAAGCCAGGCGCATGGTGCGGCGCAGTTCAGGGTGACCCACCAGCAGCAGAGATCCCAGGGACTGGCTGTCCATCTGGGTACTGAAAAGCAAGCGGAGTGGGTCGAAAGCGGTGTCAGGAAGGGCATGCGCTTCGTCCAGAATCACCACCGGGATGCGATGCTTGTTTTGGATCAGATCATCAAAGACCGAGCGAATGCGGGCCACCATCTTTGGGCGGCTAAAGAGTGGTTCATGCCCCAAGGCAGTCAGGATCTCGCGGTAGAGACCGGACATGCCCAGCAGCGGGTTCGAGAGATAGATCACGAAGTGCCGGTTGGCATCCAGGCTGGCGACAAAACGGCGCAAGGCAGTCGACTTGCCGGAGCCGGTTTCGCCGGTAACCAGGCCCAGGCCGCGTTCTTTCACCAGGTAAGTCAGGCGGGCACACAGTTCTTGTTGTCCTTCGGCCTGAAAGAGGTCTTGTGGGAGGATATCTTTGGAAAAGGGCAAGCGGGAAAAGCCGTAGAATTGTTGGAACATCTCAAACCTCTTTTTGTGGGGGTGAAAGTTTGGTGAACTGCAAAGGTCCAGCGGCCAAGCGCTGTTGGGTTTGGTATTCGAGGCGCAGGATTGCCAGATAGTCGAGCGAAGATTTGGGCTTCGGCGGCGGGGCAGCCTGGGTGACCAGGTGCTCCACAGCGAGGTGCCTGTCACGTCCTTGCAGTACCACGACTGCGTTTCCCAAGGAAATGCCCCCCAGGAATACTTCCAGGTTGGACAGGTCAAACGGATCGAAGCGTAACTCCAATGTGCGGCCAGCCAGGTGTGCGTCCACCTCGTAGCGATTGCCTTGAAGCTCGATGCAGCCATCCTTGCGCACCTTGCGGGTCTCGCGCCACAGAAAAGCCTTGCGCAAGGTTTCCGGATCAGCCGCGCGCACTGTCTGCAAGCCCTGCTGGTAGCGCTCCAGAGGAGCCTGCTCTGTTTCGCGGTGGACGGTAGTGTGGTAGACACACTCCAGCCAGGCCCACAGCGACTCGTTCAGCTCTGCCAGGGTGGTGATTTCGGAGACTTCCACCTCCGGCATGAACTGCAAACGTGTAGTTTCAAACATTCTTTCGATTTTTCCTTTTCCTTCTGGGTGATAAGGCGCGGCGTGTATGCGTTGGATGCCCAGGCTGGCGCAAGCCGCTCCGAATTGAGTTGAAGCATAGACCTTGCCATTGTCGACATACAGCGCCTGGGGCACTCCACGGCGCAGGATCCCGACTTTGAGCACACGTTCCATTCGGGGGAGGCTTTCGTCGAAGAAAAATTCGGCGTAGGGCACCAGGCGGGAATGGTCATCGATAAAGGCGAACAGGTGCGCACGCCGTTTCTTGCCTGGTTGGCTGGGGTCAGGGAGCCACGGGCCGAACATCATATCGCCTTGCCACAAGCTGTTGGTATGCTGGCGCTCAAACCGCTTGAAGACCCGTCCGGTATTGGCCAATAGACGGCGAGTTTTGCCGCGCATACGCAGATGCGTCGTCAGGGTGTGCGCATTGAGCGGTTGGTCTAACTTCAAGCTCTTATCCTGCTTGAGAATATTCACGATCATGGCGGTCGTGCGGGCTGGTTGCTCTTCACGTAAGGCAATCGCCTTTTCCACCACTTCTGGCGGGAAAGCGCGTGAAGCATGTTTGTCGGTGCGTTCTTGCGGACGCAGCGATTCAAAGCCTTGCTGCTGGTAATGCTGAAGATAGCGGCGCAGCGTGGCAATTCCTACCCGGTTGCGGGTCGAGTATGGGATGCTGTAGGTTTTGGCCGCGATTTCACGCAGCGCGCCTTCCAATTGACCGACGGCCATCGGGTCAAAGATCAAATGGGCAATCAGACCATAGCGGAACAGGGCGATTACCGTGTTTCGTACTTCCGGATCCTTCTCGTGCTGTTGTTTGGGGCTCATGCGGGGGTTCTCCTGGTTGGGATGTGTGCTGCACAAGCATACCCGCGCCTTGCTGGCACGCACAGAAGCCAAACTGTGTGGGCGTTGCTTTCTCAGACCAGCCTGCCCAGCCCCCGCCCACTTCCCCACAACCCCAGGAAGCGCAGGCGATCATTCAGGCCATACCCCACCAATTCCGGCCACTGTGTCTTGGCCCAGGCCACGCGAAGCGGTTGTTCCACCAGCAGGTGCAGGCTGGCCATCAGTAGCGCGATGACGACATTGGCGGCTTGCAGCGCTTCTCCCTGCGGGTCCAACCAGGGCGAGCTGCTGTCCTGTTGGGCCAGAAAGGTTTGCGCCCCAGATAGTCAGGTGGGTGTATATCCGGCCAGCGCTTTGCACCAGCGCTGCATCGTGCGCAGACCGGGCGTCCCATCTTGCGCACAGCTTGCGGTAACCCGTTTCCAACTCTGTTCGTTTTCGTAAAAAGTCGCCACCACTGCTTGCACCACCTGTACCAGATAGTGACGGTACGGAAGCAGGAAATTCGGGATCATCGACAGCGTGCGATGGCAGTTTTTACAGAACCAACGTTTGATCCAGATAAAATACGCCTGGTCTGCCCCCTTGGCTTTGCGCCGATAGTAGCCATGCCCGATCAGGCAGCCATTGCCCCCACACAACAAACAACCAGGGGGACGAGCACTCTCCTTGTGCTTCGCCTGGTCAATATACGTTTGTTTATCGCACCCATAATCGGCTAGAATAGACATTGGTAGTCCGGCCCAGGAGATTGCTGTCTAGGCTGATCACTCCTGGGTCGGGCGTCCTTTCTGTCCTCAAGCATACCTGATTATTTAAACGCCAACGGCCGCTCTCTTTTGAGCGACCGCCACCTTACACCTTCATAGCTTCACCATTTATCTCAGCCGGAACTGCTTAAATCCCCACCTTTAAACCGTCCCCGGACACTATTCAGCAATGAACAAGGATATTATTTCACTCCAAATGACCTAAAACCACATCAATGTCCTTCAAGTTAACGAGCTTTCCCTGAACCAGTTGCATTTCGGCCACGGCTGCAGGTGTAAAACCGCTGCGTGCGAATAAGGCATAGTGAACATGCCACCCTTCACCAAAATCGGGTAAATCGCGCAGCACGAGAGGAGTTTTACGTTCAATCAATTCTCGCACAACCTGCCGATCCACACGGTCTGTACCCCATTTACACTCACCAAGCAGAATATCGTGAGTCTTCCAATTCAGCGCAACCGCATCCACCTGTACACGACTACTCCATTGACTGCCGATTTCATCCGGTGTAAAGGGAAGTTGACCTGCTTTCCCTTGCGCCCAGATCCAACGCCGGGCAAGTTCTTCAAAAGCAGTTACACCTACAAAACTTCGCAGATTGCGTCGTACG
>CAINXK010000133.1 GCA_903854805.1 uncultured Anaerolineae bacterium | reverse complement strand
TGGTTGTTGGCTGTTTATGATGGCTGCCATGCGCACAAAATCCAAAGGCGCTTTTTGTGCGCTCAATCTTCCCACCGAACATACCAATCGGGCGTTTTCTGGGATAGCCAATGACAGTTTCAAGGCGGTCCTGTCAAAAGATATCCCATATTTTTGGATATCAATCCCGGTATGTACAGTTACAAACAATTCGTCAAAACCTACGCCATAACGGCGGGCCAACTCTCTTTCGCCATCCGCAACCAAAACAATTCGGGTCGTCAGGTAACGTGCAGCGAGGCCTTCCAGTGCAGCGATTACCCTGGCACTGATCGCGCCCGTACCGGCATGAAAAGCAAAACAGTGGGGTGAGAATAATACCGGCGTTCCAGTACCTACCGCAGCCAGCCGGGTCAGGAAACCAGGCTTGGAGGCATGCGCATGCACCAAGTCATATTTCTCCTTGCGTAAATGGGCTGCCAACGCCAACAAAACACGCATATCTGAGAAAGGATCAACCTTGTATCGGTTCATCTTCAAGCTAAATGCCCTGACACCCGCATGCCGGGCTAATTCGGCAGCAAATTCTGGACCATTCTCTGAAAGGCAGGCAACCGTAAGAGAAAATTCTTCCAGATCCAGACCACTGACCAACTGGCGAACGTACTCAGCCACTCCGCCTGTCGATTTCGTAACAAGTAAAACGCGCACTGGCTTCATCATCGCAGCGCACCTGAACTGATGGTAGTCGTGGGGATATGTTCACCCAAACCACGTTCACGCAGTAATCGGTTGTAGATGCCTGCGATCTTTTCAATCATCGCATCCAGGCTGTAATAGTTTGCGACACGCTCAAAACCAGCCTGGCCCAGGCTGGAACGCAGGTCAGCATCAATTGCCAATTTTTTGCACGCAGCCGCCAGTGCATGGGGCTCGCCAGGCGGAACGAGTAATGCACACGAATCTGCCACCCCTTTTATACCGTCAACAGCGGTGGCAGCAATTGGTTTGGATGCAGCCATACCTTCCAACAAGCTAACTGGTAAACCTTCCCAGCGAGATGAAAAAACCAGCACATCCAATGCAGCCAAAATTTCCGGTATATCATTCCGCAAACCAGCAAAAATAAGCGCAGGGCGTAAACCCAGTTGATCGGCAAGACCCTCAAGCTCAGCGAGCAAAGGACCTTCGCCTACTACCAAGAAACGCGCACCGGGCAGGTCTTTCAGAATTTCTGCGGCCGCATTTAAGAAGGTGACGTGATCTTTCTGCGGTTTTAAACGAGCGATGATACCAAAAAGGATCGCGTCTTCGCTGAACCCGAACTCGGCTCGGACTTTTTTACCGGCGTCCTGCAATCCACGATATTTTCTAACATCGACACCATTGTCGATGATATCAATTTTTTCGGCAGGAATGCCCGAATGAGCAACATGGTAATCCTTGACTTCACTGGAAACAGCAATCACCCGATCTGCAAAACGGGCTGTCTGGCCATATAACATCCCAAATGGCCAACGTCTGGCCCAGGCATCCGCATTGTGCAGGGTCGACACGACCACAGGCACGCCTGCAAAACGAGCCGCCAGGCGCCCATGGAAGTCGCTTTTGAATAAATGGGTGTGCACCACCTGCGGCGGATCTTTACGCATCAAACGCAGCATGCCAGATAATAAAAATGGATCGATACGACCAATTCGCGGCAGCATTGTCAATTGAATACCGCTCTGCGATAGAACATCAACAAGCGGACCCGGCGTGCTGAAGCCAACAGTGACACGATAACCTCGCTGAACCAGACCAACGGTCAGGTCACGCAGCAAAACCTCTGCGCCACCCAAATTAAGGCCATCGATCAGCTGAAGTACGTGAATACCCGACATTATTTCCCTTCCACAAGCGAACCAAGTAATTCCATATACAGACCTTCCATCCGCGCGCCAACCGAGTCGAAATCGTATTCGCTGCGAACTCTTTGCTGGGCAGCCATTCCGAGGCTTTCCCTCAATCTGGCGGACTGGCTCACTTCCACAAGTGCTCGGCTCCAGGCTGCGACATCACCAACCGGTAAAAGCAGTCCACACTGGCCATGGTCCAGAACATCCAGATTGCCTCCAACAGGGGTTGCCAGGCATGCTAGGCCAGAACACATGGCTTCCAATAAAGCATTGGAAATACCCTCGCTGGCCGAAGGCAGGACAAATATATTGGCAGCTGCCAGGTACGAAAGCACATCAGTCTGGTTTCCGGCGAACTTTACAGAGTCCGCGATGTTATTCTGGGTTACTAGCGCTTCAAGAGCCGGGCGTTCCGGGCCATCACCCACCAGGACAAGAAACAAGGCCGGGTTCTGGTGAAGCGCATCCGTAAATGCATTAACCAACATACCCAATGACTTTTGAGGTGAAAGGCGACCTAGTGAAAGAACCACCATTCTATCTGAAAAGCCCAGTGCGTTTTGCGCAACTTCCCGTGTTTTGATTGGGGAAAAAGCATGGGTATCAATCCCATTCACCATACGGCGCACTTTTTGAGAAGGAAACCCATTATCAAGCGCTTCAAACTGCATGGCTTCATCCAAAACAATAAAGGCATCTGCCCAGCGTCGTAAAACAGATAAACGTAATTTTCCGCGCCAGGTTTTTTGCGATACTTTAATATCGCCGAATTCACCGCTGTTTCCTAATTTCACTACAACCCGTTTGCCCAATATTCTCGCTGAAATCACCGCTGCAAAGGCCGGGCCAAAGGCCAAATGGGCATGCAGGATTTGATAATGCTTACGCAACTGCCATAATTTCGCCATTACACCCAGTACGAAAGTAACCGTTTGCAATTTACCCGGTCCCCAAGAATAAGGACGCAGTATTTCGAATCCGGAACGACTCTCACGAACAGGCAGATTGGGCGCCTGGCGCGTAAGTACTTTTACCAACCAACCTCTTTTGGCAAGGTCAGTCGATAGGCGCTCAGCCTGTCTTTCGGCGCCACCAACCGCCAAAGGTGGAAATTCATTCACCAACATGATCACACCACGCATCATTACCTAAACATCCTTGATTTGAAAGGAAGATTTTATGCAGGCTTCAAGGTATGGTTGGGCCTTTGGTGTGATCTCTGAATATAAAGTCAGTAGATTTCTACACCAAATTTCCCGATTATATGAATTTTTTATCCGCTCGCGAGCCGAAAACCCAATTTTTTTTCGCAACTCTTCTGAACTCAACAATGAAATAAGCGCAGACGCCAACACCTTCGGCTGATGATGTGGAACTAATATACCGGCATCTGGCTCCAATAAGAACGGGTTTTCCCCAACATTGGTAGCTACAACCGGTAATCCGACTGACATTGCTTCCAAAACCGATACTGGAGTGCCTTCCCAATGAGATGAGTTTACATAAATATCCGCAGATGCCAAGAGACGTGGTATATCCATCCGCGTTCCAATAAACTTTACTCGATCGACCAAATTCAACATTTCTATGTGAGTGTTCAACTCATCACGCATGTTTCCACCACCAGCAAACACCAGTACAGCAGAAGGAGCGTGAACATGGACAATTGCGAAAGCATCAATTAAATCATGAAATCCTTTCGCAGCAGTTAGACGTCCAACTGTAATAATCAATGGGCAATCAGAATCGCCAGTGATCTCGGATCGAACCTGCTTTCTTTCGTCATCTGAAATTGGTTGAATCAAATCGACAGCATTTAAGATGGTATCCACCTTACGACTGTCTTTTAATCGATGCTTTGCATATTTTTCTACCGCCCGCCCATTTGCCATAACTCTGGTTGCCAGAAACCGCATTGAGAAGGATTCTAGAAAAGCCCTATGAGGGGTATAACTCCGCCCTTCAAAATCCGAACTTCTCAGGGATGCAATCGTTGGCGTTCCGGACAAGCGACCTGCCAAAGGCCCAATTATATTTGAATAGGTCAGGTAGGCATGCAAAAGATCAAACTTTTCTTTTCGAAGGTAATCAATTAGCTTCAAAAAGGTCCCAGGTGAAAATAATTTTGAAAAAGGGAAAAAAACAATCCTTACCCCGGCTGCCTCAAGTTGCGCTCGATAATGAGCATCCGTCGACTCCATCAAGCTAATCACGGTCAAATCAATACCTAGCGGCTGCAAGGTTTCAGCCAGAAACAACTGCATTTTCTGGGCTCCACCCAAATCCAGGGTATCAAGCATCTGGGCAATATGCATAATCAAACCTTACCCAATGCAGAACGCAGCAGAACCCAAGCCGTGACAACAACATCACGTTGGAAAATCCACAAAGCAGCAAAATATGCAAAAGCACCAATAAATGTTCCCAAACCAAGTTGTAGCCAGGGATTAGCATCACCGAACAGTAAAATAACAATTCCAACTGCACATGCTAAAAAAGAACCGGCCAAAAAAGCTGGGCGAAACGCTATAAAAAGGGTTTGAAAAGGTATATTCAACAACTTGGCAGCGACAAAAAGATTGAGCGCCCCACCTAAGAACGCAACAATCGCTTGGACCCAACCAACTGCGACAATGGAATTTGCATATGATGTTGCCCAGATGAGCGCAGGGAAAAGGATAACTAATCGCGCCGTATCAAGCCATGTCAATATCTGAGGACGACCTTGTGCTTTATAAACACTTCCTGCATTATAAGAGAGCGAAAGTAGCATAGCATAAATCGAAATTGCGCGAACAACCGGGATGGCTTCGGACCATTTTTCTGTAAAAACAGCAAAAATAAATGGCTTTGCCAAAATTGCCAGACCGAGACCAAAGGGTACAGTTATAAGAGAAACATACCTGGCGGTAATTGAGAAACCTTTGGTCAGGCTACCTGGGACATCTCGCATGCGGGTGTATATCGGAAAGATAACACCGCTTAATATCCGCGCGAATTGAAGTATGATTAAATCTGGAATTCTAAACGCTAAGGCATAAACACCAAGGCTTACAGCCCCTAGGTTCTTACCAACTAAAATATTATCAAGGTTAATTAAAATAATTCCCAGAATATCCACACCTACAATTTTTATTCCATACCTTAACAAAGAAAGTGCAATTTTTGGATTAAACGAAAACGAAGGTCGCCATTGAGAAATAAACCAAAAAATAATTGCACCTGTAACCATACCTCCCAATTGGCCTCCAATTAAGCTCCAAACGCCCAAGCCCAGAGATGCTAGGATTATTGAACCCAGACCTTTTGCGATTGATTGGAATAAATTCGGTATGAAGGTGCGTTTAAACGCCAGTTTCTTCTGAAGAACAGCTTGTTGGGTTGACCCCAGAGAATTAATTGGGTACGAAAGGGCCAAAACCCGTGTAACGGAAACGGCTCGAGGATCATTAAAAAATAAACCGATCAGCGGGGCTGCGAACCAAATTATGACAAATAGCAGGGTTCCAAGTCCCAGACTCAACCAAAAGGCAGTCACTGTTGTATCATCATCTTCCGGATGATAGATAAGGGCAGGTGTAACACCCAGATCACTCATCGCATCCAAAAGTCCAATTGTTGTCACCGCGAAACCGACTACGCCAAAATCATCCTTGCTCAGTATACGTGCCAAAACTACCGTACTGATAAACAACATTATTTTCCCGCTAAAAAAAGCTAGGTATTGCCAGGCAGTACCATGAATAGCTGCTCGCGCGAAATGGGGAGTTTGTTCTTCCATTATTCTGTGTCTATCCTTGATTGGTCACTTAATGGGCCTTTTGTTTTTTGGTGACTGGCATGGGCTACTTGTCCGGCTGAAAGTGCAATCCCAACGATTACCCAAAAGACATTCGAATAGGCGCTATTTTTGTTAATAGCTGAGAACAAGTAACCAACGAAACCAGCAACAATTGAATACACCATAAAACCTTCGTCAGCATATCCTTTTAGATTAAAGTTTTTTCGAGCAATGTAAAGCTCCCGAAAAATCAATATTGCTAACCAGATAAATATAACCGTTCCTAACAGACCTTGCTCCGATAGCAATTCCAGGTAAAGACTGGCTGGAGTTCTCGGATCGCGGCGTGGATCTATGCCGATCTCACGAGAATAACTCTGATAATTTACGCTAAAATTCCCCAATCCAACTCCAAGCAATGGATGATCAAGAAACATTTGCCAAGCAGCCGTATTTTCGCTTACCCGACCGCGGAAGGATTGATCTGTCAACTGGCTGGATTGTAAATCCGTGAATTGGAGCAATGACAAGATGCGTGAATTATATGTATCAGGTAAAAACTGGATCACGCCAATTACCAAGGCTGCGGTCAATAGTAAAGGCATGAAATTTGGTCGTCGCAATACCAGCAGAATACCAATCGCAAATGCCATTGCCAGTAGACCACCCCGCGAGTAGGTAAAGATAACAGTTAGAATACTGAGTAAAGCCGTCGCACCAGCAAATAAACGCAATAAGTAATTTCGTTCATGCCACAAGCGATCAATCGCTAATGGAATTATGAAGACGAGAGTCTGGGCGAAAGCATTTGGATTTGAGTATGGTCCGGTAAGACGATAATTTGTTGTATCGCCCGAATTTTGAAGCTGCCAGCCTCCAAATCCAAAATAATTATTGGCGAATGTCCCGGTAATTGTTTGAAAAACACCAACAGCACCCATAAAGAAACCCGCTATGATCACAGCCCAAACTGCACCTTTCAAAGAAGTTGGCTTCTGAATAAAAAATATTACAATCACTGCCCCAAGCGCATCTTTGGCAAATCCAACAAAAACCGTGCTGGCAGCCTGAAAATCACCCGCATGCAACAAAGCCGCAAACCAGACTGCCGCATATATGATCAGCAAAGGCCCCGCGCGCAGCCAACCTTCTGGTCGCTCACCGTATAATGCAATTCGAACCATGATCAACAAAATCATCAATGCTGCCAGAGGCTTTGCAAGGGACGGCAGGCTATGATACGAAATTCCAACATCGGAAAGCTGTGTAAACGTTATGATGATCAGAGCCATCAACCCAAGTTGTGGTTGGCCCAAAGCCAACAGCAGTATCACCAGAAGAGGAATAGCCAATAAAACAATTGGGCCAAACTGCCCGATCGTTATGGCAATTAAGAGGCCAGTGACAATGGCAATTAATGCAAATAAAACCTTCAACCATTGAAACCACCTGGCAGTGAATCGTACCGGGC
>CAINXK010000132.1 GCA_903854805.1 uncultured Anaerolineae bacterium | reverse complement strand
CTGCACTCCCACTTCTTGCTCTTTGGGCTTGATAAAAATATTAAGCCTGTACTTTGGCACGGATCTTTTTGGAAACAGTTGCATCCCCAGACCGAACCAGGAATAGCCCGATTGGAGGTTATAAGAAAATAAAGCAAGTCGTATCGGACCGGTTTCTTGTGGTTCGGTCAACTGTTGGACTTTCACCCCGACCTCCTCAGTGACAGAACCAGAACTTATGCGTCCGGGAACGACACGAGATGAGCAGCATAACACTCTTGAAACCTGAGTGGTGTGAAACCGGAAACCTGATAGTTGGAGCGAAAAGGTATTGGTCTGACTGCTTGAAAACCGATCAAGTCTTGAAAAAACGAAACCAGGGAGTGGTGCTTTTACAGGTTCTAGGGTCCAATGATGTTAACAACAGTAGGGTTAACCCGCAAAATTGTTTTATCTTTACTCGCCTGGCTGAAGCTACCTGTAAAAACCCTCTTATTCGGGACCTGTACCACGTATTGATAACGGGCCCATAAAATGGTGAGGACAAGCGCTCCATTAACCTTGTAAGCGTAATAGACTGGCTGGTCACGCTTTAAGGTAACGCCGGTAAGGGTGACAATAATTTCTTTTACACCAGTATTGTTTTCGATGCGCAGGAACCCGGTTGGCAAGCCTTCGGTATTTCCAGGAGATAGCGTTCCAAACCAGGGTGTGGAAGTCGCCAAACCCATCAATGGGTCAACGCTTGCTGTAATCGTCGCCACAACCTGTTCAGGTGTCGGGGTGTCCGGCGGAGGATCGGTCATGGTAGCGGTCGGAAGCGATGTGTTGGTAGGCGCAAGTGTTGCGCTCAACTGCGCTTCTTGTGTAGTTTTGATCATTTGGCTTACGATGGCGGCGGTCGTCGCCTGAATATCCGGTGTCGGGATACTCACTGGGGTTGGGCCACAGGCTGTAATCAGCATCGAAATAGCGACTATTATGGCAATTCGTTTCATGCGATCTATTATCCTTTACAAGGAAAGTCCCGCAGAATTCTGCGGGACTTGATTTTAGTTCTTCCCGGCAACTTCCAAAAACTGGGCGACTGCTTCCTTCAACATTCTTTCGGGGAGCATGCCAACCTGACGATGTACAATTTTACCATCAGCAATGAAAAGCATGGTCGGAATTCCCTGCACACCATATTTTTGGGCCCATTCCGAATTTTCGTCGGTGTTAACCTTGGCGATGATGACCTTACCTGCATATTCTACGGCTAATTTATCAAGGATTGGCGCGACCATCTTGCAAGGACCGCACCAGGGGGCCCAAAAATCGACAATCACTGGTGTGGTTGATTTTAATACTGTCTGTTCAAATGCGTCGTCTGTGACGTGTAAGGGAGTGTCTAACATATTAATTTTCCTTTTTTCTGAATGATTGATCGTTAAGTTCGTGGCATTTTCATTATTGTTTTATGAAAAATAGCCAGCACAATAGTATTTTTATTTGATGCGCAGAAGTCGAAAAAGTTACTTTCTAATTATTTTTGTCTGGTTTTCGCAACTTGGGCGAGTATAACACAAACAGCATGTTATAATCTTGGCCGCTATGGCAGAAT
The DNA here is from genome assembly GCA_903854805.1 of uncultured Anaerolineae bacterium. The sequence continues at coordinate 15,062 of CAINXK010000132.1, read as the reverse complement.
TTTTCTCACGCTGGAAGACAGGTCTTGCTCGAACATCCAAAGCCGCTTTTGGGCGATTGGCTGGTTTGCTTGGCGCAACTGAAATCAATGCTGATACCTGGGATGATTTAGAATCATTGCTTATCCAGGCTGACCTGGGATTGGAAACGACCCAGTCTGTTTTGATCGCCCTGAAGGAGGCTGTAAAACGTGATGGCCTGACCCGGGCAGCCGAACTTCAATCAGTACTCAAGGCGGAGCTTCGATCGAGGTTATCTGCTTCTGTACCATTGATTCGGTTTGATGCGAAACCGGCTGTCATCTTGTTGGTGGGCGTAAATGGGTCAGGCAAGACGACCACAGCCGCAAAATTGGGCCAACGCTTTAAACAAGAAGGCAAGTCCGTTTTATTTGGGGCTGCAGATACTTTCAGAGCAGCTGCTGTAGATCAACTGCAAGTCTGGGGTGAGCGGTTGAATATCGAGGTAATATCTGGCGCGCCCGAATCTGATCCTGGGGCTGTCGCATTTACAGCAGTTCAGGCTGGCCTCGCTCGAAATATTGACTTGATCATGATTGATACCGCTGGCCGCCTGCATACAAGGTTTAATTTGATGGAAGAATTAAAAAAAGTCAACCGGGTCGTGGGCAAGGCTTTGGATGGCGCACCACATGCGGTTTGGTTGGTGTTGGATGCGACGACTGGTCAAAATGCTTTACAGCAGGCCAAAGCCTTTAAGCAGGCTGTGCATGTAAACGGTGTAATACTTTCAAAACTCGATTCATCTGCGCGTGGTGGAATGGCTTTTGCGATCCAACGCGAACTGGGATTACCGATTTTGTTTGCCGGCCTGGGTGAAAAGTCGGATGATCTGACTCTTTTTGACCCGGATGCTTTTGTAGATGGGATTTTAGGCTGAAAAATATGATGGAGGCAACATGCAGGATTTGATCGACCGACTGCGGCAAGCTGGGGAGCTGACTTCGCAATTAATGGTGCGGCTTTGACTTACTTTCAAAGGAAAAACAACTTTCTGAACTAGATACACAAATCGCGGCCATTGATTTTTGGGATGACCCTCAGCGAGCCCAGAAAATAAGCAAAACAGCCGCCACCCTTCGCGACGAGCTGGAAGATTGGCATACCTTTCAGCAGCGTATTCGTGATGTGCGCGAATTAGCCGACATGAAGGATGAAAGTCTGTTCGCTGATATCGAAGCTGAAATAAAAACCATTGAGACAGAACTGGAAAAACGCTCTTTCACAGCTATGCTTTCAGGGCCGTATGATAGCGGCGATGCCATCCTGGCTATCCATGCTGGTGCGGGTGGAACTGATAGCCAGGATTGGGCTGAGATGATCGAGAGGATGTATTTGCGTTGGGCAGAGTCTCAAAAATTTTCAGCCGAGATTATCGATATGACCCCTGGTGAAGAAGCTGGGATCAAATCTGTAACGATCGCGATCGGCGGTAATTATGTTTATGGTTATTTGCGCTCAGAAATGGGCGTGCACCGCCTGGTTCGTCTTTCTCCTTTCGATGCTGCTCATCGCCGGCATACTTCTTTTGCGCTTGTAGAGGTTCTTCCGCAAGTTGCCATGGACAGTCCGGAAGTTCCAGTTGATCCAAATGATATAAAAATTGATGTTTTTCGCTCATCGGGTGCCGGTGGCCAAAATGTTCAAAAAAATTCTACCGCTATTCGGCTAACTCACTTGCCGACAGGGATTGTTGTGACCTGCCAGAATGAACGTTCTCAAATGCAGAACAAGGAAGCAGCGATGCAGGTTTTGCGGGCACGCTTGCTTCAGATCCAACATGCCAAGCAGGAAGCAGAAATTTCAGTGTTGAAAGGCGATTACACCAAGGCGGAATGGGGTAGCCAGATCCGTTCCTATGTCTTGCACCCCTATCAACTTGTCAAAGATCACCGTACTGACCATGAAGTCGGCAATACGCAGTCTGTTTTGGATGGCACATTAAATGGATTTATGGAAGCCTTTCTGCGCCAGGCAAAGGGATAAAGATTATATTTCACTAACGGCCCGGGAACGGATCCAGTCCATCGGATCCATTCCCGGGCCGTTTAATGTTTGTCTGGTAATCGCTTCGTGGATACTTGACGTTCAGTCAATTGCATTTGTGCGAATGACGTTTGCGTACCAAAGTGCGCTGTCTTTGATGATGCGCTGTTGGGTTTCATAATCCACCCAGACTATTCCGAAGCGCTTTTCGTAACCTTTTGCCCATTCGAAGTTATCCATCAAAGACCAGGCGAAGTAGCCCGCCACTGGAATGCCGGCCCGGATTGCTCGCTGGGTTGCGATCAAATGCTGCTTGATATAATTTAGCCGATGGTTGTCGGCAATACGTCCATTTGCATCTGGACCATCGGCATAGCTGGCGCCATTTTCTGTGATGTATATTTTTTGAGGCAAGTAATTGAAATACGCCTTTGATAGCAGGCCAAACAATCCATCCGGGTAGTTTTCCCAATCGACATCTGTATAGTTTTCAAGGTTTTTCTCTGCCGGAAAGACAGTTTGTGGTTCATTCCCGGGCTCACCAGCACGTACCACATGGCGGGAATAATAATTTATGCCGATAAAATCGGTTGGTACTGAAATAATGTCCATGTCACCGGGCTGAACAAAATCCAAACCGTTGGGCAATGCTCCCATCTTTTCAAAATCGGCGCAGATATCAGCCGGATAACCCCGCCCATAGAGCGGATCGAAGTACCAGCGTGTCCACATTCCATCGCCTTGACGGGTTGCGTTCCGATCGGCAGCGCTGTTAGAAGCTGGCACTGTCCAGGCGGCATTCAAGGTTATGCCCACTTCTGATCCGGGGCTATGGCTATGAATAATGGGCACAGCCCAACCATGGGATAGCAGCAGGTGGTGAGATGCGCGAATACCCAGTGCGTAATCTTTTGTCCCTGGGGCGTGGATACCCATTGAATAGCCCATCCAGGAAACAACCGCAGGCTCGTTATGGGTGATCCAGTGTTTGCAGCGATCCCCCAGGGTTCGAGATAACGTATCGGCGTATTCGACAAAGGCTTCTGCCGTTGGGCGGACAGCCCAACCACCTTCAGCTTCCAATGCCTGGGGTATATCCCAATGTTCCAGGGTTATGAAAGGGGTAATCCCGGCGTTTGATAACTCATCTACCAGGCGACTATAGAAATCCAGACCAGCCTGATTGATCATTCCGCGGCCATTGGGGTAAATTCGAGGCCAGCTGATGGAGAATCGGTAAGCCTGGAGGCCGAGCTTCTTCATCATGGCAACGTCATCCTTCCAGAGGTGGTAATGATCGCAGGCGATATCGCCTGTATCGCCTGCGTGGATTTTGCCTGGCGTGTGCGTAAAGCGATCCCAAGTTGATTCGCCCTTGTTGTCTAGATTCCAGGCACCTTCGATTTGGTAGGATGCGGTTGCGGCACCCCATGTGAATTTTTCAGGAAAATTTAATGCTTCATTCGATTTCATGTTTTACCTCATCAAAGTAGTAAATGTAATTTGCTTGATATGATTATCTCGTTCGAATATGTGTTTTGAAGTTTCAACGTCAAGGTTGTTGCCTGAAAACTCTTCAAAACTGTTATCCGAAAATATGATCTTCAGCTGCTGATCTGCACCCGATTGGATAACCATGGGTACCTGGCAAAGCGTACAAGCGCAAGAGCCTGGGAGAAGCTCAATTTCATTTGAAAGTCCATTTACCGCTATGTAGGTAAATATTTCAGGCTGGACTAACAATTCCGATGGTCGCAATAAGATTGGATTAAAGAAAATCTGTCCATTATTAACAAATATCCCAAGCTCTCGCAGACGAGTTAATATTTCTTCTTTCACCTGGCCTGTCAACCCTGGCTGTTTGGCACCCTGACCGGCAGGTGTGTGTGAGTATGGGTCGGTGGGAAATGCGCCGTAAATATCTGGCGATTTGTTAAAGCCCAGGCCTGATCGAATTTCATAATAGTATTTGGAAAGCTGCTGGGTGGTTTCAGTTGGCGCTTGTATTTCTACCGCATGGAAAAAATTCTCCTGCACGGCTAACATAAGCTTGGAGACCATGTGCCAGTAAATGCTGCCCAACCCTTCGTAAGCAAAAAAAGTACCCGATCGTCCGGTAAATGCATCGTGTTTGAACAAACCTTCAAACAGCTCCAGTATAAATTCGGTTTCAGAGTCAACCAATTCCTGGTAAGTTTCGGATTTCCGCAAATCACTGAGGGCAGCTTTTACATCCCGGGCATTCTTGAAGGTGCCATTGAAATGATAATTTCCTTTCAGATCCTGGCTGATTAATCTTTGATCCTTTTGGTCGATCAATTTTTCGATCAGTTTGGATCCGAGAATCTTTTCTTTTTCGATGAGGTTTTTCTGAATGAACCCGGGTAGGTTGCGATCCGGATAAAGAGTGTAGCTAAGCTGGTCCTGCCGGAAAAGCGCTGAATTTCTGAGATTATCCAGGACGCTTAAGGCTTCAGCGCTGGAAAGTAATCCTGACCCAAGAATTGAAACCTGTCCTTCAAGCATTGGATCCAGGTGCTTGATGCTGGCTTCGCGATCTTTGAGTTGAAGAATGTTGTACGAATGAAAAAGCTTATCTGGGCGCTGATTATTTTTGAGAGACTGCTCGATATACTCGAGGGATAGACTTAGAAAATCCGAGAGCTCCGCTTTCTGCAAAGTTTTGTATTTATCAGAAAAACCGTTTTGATAATAATTCGTCCGATATGTACTGCCAGCCTGGCCAAGTGCATCCATGACCTGCCGGCGAGTGTCGGGTTCAAAGCCAGAATTAGCGTGCAGTAAACTTGAATAATTCTGGAGAATCGAAGCTATGCTGGAGAAAAAATCTGCAATTTCTGCGGTAACCATGAACGCTGAATTGTGGTTTTCGAGCAAGAGTTGTCTGGTGAAGACCATAAAGCGCCGGAGATAACCCAGGGTAACCATTGACAGTCCTTTACCGACCAGGGCGTTATTGGCATCATTCCATTCTGGTCGCTGGGTGTTCATCCAAATACCACCATCGGGTACAAAGTTAGCCAGTTTGGCCAGCAAAAGCGTCATTAATTTTTCCAGCAAGGTTACGTGAAAAACCTGACCGTCCGAGTTTAATAATAGTCTGCCATCCGTGCCAAGGCTTTTGATGCGACTCTTGACCAGGTCATCGCACTGCCGGTCAAAGATAATCGTGGCAAACGGATCAATGAGCAGGTCAGCATATGGTTTGATGTGATAGGGCACATTTGCATGGCTAAATATTTTTTCTCCAAGCAATTCTTCTAATCGACCAGGATGAAACCTGTGGGAAATTTCGAGCAGACTCTCCAGATAAACAATTTGATGATCACCCCAGTACCCGATGTTTGCCCACGGATCGTTAGGAGTTGGGGCTTCCCATTCGACACCGTCGCGAGTGACGCGGTATGGATTATAGCCATCAGCAGTTGTGGCATTCAGAAATTTGCAGACCATTGCCTCAATAAATTCTGGGTATGACCAGGCCAGTGGTTCCCAGTTCTGAAAAATATCACGCCAATTACCTTGATAATCCAGGCGGCGTGAGCCGTCCGGTTTTCTAAGGTTGATCGAGAATTTGTTCCATGGACGGCTGGGGTCGCCATGACGCCGGCTAAAGGTGAGTGGCAGGTATTCGAAGCAAAGACGGCGAATATCGGCTGCTGCCTGGATGGTTGCGGCGCGAGAAATCAGTTCGGAAGAGTTAAATGTTTCGGGCAAGGCTGCAAAGAATTCCGGGTAATTCAGCAGTGCAGCCTGGTTGCGGGTTTTGATGAAATCCAGAAAATCGTTTTTTTGAATCAAGTAATTTTCAGCAAAAATACCCCCACGCATGCAATTAAATAATACGTTTGAAAAATGGTGAGCTGTACTCAGGCGATCTTTAGAGACCTGTAATCCGTCAGCACTGGCGACAATGCGCCGCAGGTCAGCGCTGCCTAGCTCAATATCATGTTTAAGCTCAGAAAAAAGGTTTCCCGAATTTTGTTCCAGTTGGATCAGAAGTTTTGCGATGCTATTACCGTCTTGATTAACATCAGAAACGATGGTCCATTCTTTTTCTTTCCCCGCTGCAACACCAAAGCTGGCATTGACCAGGTAGGCACCACGACTTCCACGGATGTCAAGTTCTGGGGTGAGGTCAGCCCCGCTTCGAAAGGAATCCAATTGCTGGGTGGATAATAAGTAATAGGGATTTTCCAATCCATATTGCCAGGCAACCGTGGCTTTCAACGACTCACTGGGTTCGGCGAGATCGGTCAAGGTTGAGCTAAGCGAAAAAATGCCCAATCCGGTTACTGGTTCTAGTTCAGCGCGTTTATATGCATTTAGTAAATTACTAAAGGCGGTTTGCAGCGCAGTGGTGGCGCCGTAGGGTAAGATATTTTGTAAACCGTCAATGATTTCCAGGTTACATTCTGAATTTGCGGTATTTATTATCCAGCTTGTTTTGGCAAAACCGAATTTTTCGCTGGTTCGCCAAATGGTTCTGAACATGAGATGCAGGTCGTAGTTAATTTCTTCAAATATCAGCTGATTGCCCAGTATATTTTTGTAAATATTACGTTCGATTTGGTACAGGTTTTCGAAACGGCTAGAAAACGGTTCCCATAAATAGGTTTTTTGCCCGCGTTTGATTTGGAAGATGGAAACTGAGCCTGTGTTGGGATGGTTTTCGGTGATTTTATCGTCAGTGTAATAGGGAAAGATGGCTGACTCTGCGTTTGATCGACCTGCAGAAAGACCACCAGTACTGGATATAAACATCCAATGATCTGAATTGCTTACGATACTCATAAAGAATGGTTGCATCCGGTCATAATGACCGATGCGGTAAAACTCATCCCCAAGTATGGAGACGTATTCTCCTGTGACACCGCCAATATCCGAAGTATGGAGAACGCTATTCCCGACAAATAATTCTTTCTGCATAGATTAAATACCCGGTCTTACTTGTGCTGTTTATAAAAAATTGGTATCAAACGATTTATGTTATCTAACCAATTTTGGAGTAAATAATTATCATGGCCCATGGCCCAAATAAAAATAAAAACCTCAGCTCGAATTGCTCCAAAACTCAGGTTGTTCTTGGGCTGCTGTTTCAATGATTGTGCGCTTGCAGCCGGCATTAAGAGCAGCATAGTCTGAATTTGCTTCACCAGTATCCTGATTTTCAACCAGTAATATACTGGCATCCTTGCTAAGCACAACTGTGTGCCAGGTATGGCGTTTTACGTTATACATTTTTCCGGGTCTCAGAACCTGGGGGTGCAGCGCTGTAATTTGCTGATCTCCTTCACCGATAAACAGCACAGCCTTGCCATCCAATAGCACAAAGACCTCATCAGTTTCGTTATGACGTTCTGCGCGTTCAATTTGGTTTGGGATCAGGTCATCGATATATCGTAGAACTGCAACACGCCAGGTGCCATAATCGATTAATGGTTTGTACCCAAGCCCTTCGAATGAGTGGATTTCAAGCAGGTTTTCAATCATATTATCCCATCCAGACTTCTAAAGTATGTTTTCCGCCATCCATGACCGGAACAAGATTCCCATGGCTGAATTGGCCATCGACTGCGATCTTTTCGATACCCTTGCAAATGTGTTTATCGTTGTGTACGGTGATATGGAAGACACTTCCGCGAAATCGGCGAATTGCCTTAAACCCATCCCAGGCGGACGGGATACAGGGATCGATCCTCAACCCATCGTATTCGGCACGCAAGCCTAGAATATATTGTGTTCCAGCTTGATAGCACCATGAGGCCGTTCCGGAGAGCCACGAGTTGCGAGCCAAGCCGAATTGCGGATGTTCATCCCCGAGCAGGTTTTGTGGGTAAACGTACGGCTCACTTTCGTAAAGCTCAATGCTATCGTTTTTCCCTGCCGGATTAATCTGTGAGTAATATTCAAAGGCTCGTTCGCCATTACCAAGTTGAGTCTCGGCGATGATCGCCCACGGATTGGGGTGTAGGAAGATCCCGCTGTTTTCTTTTGCTCCCGGTGGGTAGGTTGTGACCCCGCCGACCTGCGGATCAAAGCCGTTATACCCGGGCGCCGAAAGCTTTAACCCGAATTTGGTGTTCAGCCGTTGATAGACCGCATCCATAGCCTGGCGTGCCCGATCCGGCGCTGCAAACCCAGATAGCACAGCCCAGGATTGGGCGTTGAGATGAATTTGCCCTTTTTCGTTTTTGTGAGAACCAAGTGGGTTTCCCAGCTGGTCAAAATACATGACATACCAGTTTCCATCCCAAGCTGAGCTCTCTACTCGATTTTTGATAATGTTATAGTCCTGACGGAATTGCGCTTCGAGGGCTGTCTTGCCGGAAAAATGCAACAGGTCGCAGAATTCATTTAATGCCCGGCCGTATAAATGTGCGCTGAACAATGACTCTGCCCCAGGCGCCAGGTTAATCGTGTCATTCCAGTCCGCGAAGCCAAGCAAGGGCAGACCGTGCCCGCCAGTATCTTGCTTGGTAAAGTTGAGCGCTGCAGCCAGGTGGTCTAATATGGTTGCAGATTCTAAGGGAACTCCGGTTTCATCCTTTTCGTAAAAAGGAATGATTTCATTCAAAAAAGCGAAATCACCGGTTTCTTTGATATAGGCAGTTACGCCCAGAATGCTCCATAGGTGGTCGTCACTGTAATAATGAGGCCGATCATTGCGTTCAAGTGAGTCACCTTCCGAGCCTTCCATCGACAGCGGGTTGAACTGGTGCATGGCAGAGCCATCCCGTTTTTGGAAGGACAGTAAAATTTTCAAGAATGCCCTGGCATCTTCCGGCAGAGCGGCTGCAATTGCCAAAACATCCTGGGATGAGTCGCGAATGCCAATGCCTCGCGCGCCCAGCCCTAGTTGGTAATAGGAAAGGTAGCGTGACCAGGTTTTGGTAATAAAACATTGGTGCGGATTGTGAACATTCAGCATACTGTTCATGGCTGCGTTCGGAGTATCGACCTGCAACGTTGATAGATAATTGTCCCAGAATGCTGCTATGCGTTCCAATTCGGTGCTAATCGTTTCAGGCTGGCGATACTTTTCAATTCCGATTTGAGCTTCTTCCAGGCTGGTTTCCTGCCCAAGCTGGGTGATTAACCTGCGGGTTTGGCCAGGTTGAATCCTGCCAAGATGATGCATCAGGGCGGCAATATTATCTCCGCGCTGCGCCTCGGTATTACTTAGTTCTTGATTTTCAAGGCTAAGCGGTTTAGCCCAGGTTCCATATTCGTTTGCGCCAAGGAAACGCTTGCGATCAGTCTCGAACGATGAGACCGGCAAGTTGGATGTAAAGTAATTGATCTTTGTATCCCGATGCATAAAAGGATATTGTGTCAGGATCGTTAGGTCTTTATCCCGGAAGGCTTTGGATTGCATGGTCTGCGGGATCCAATCTGCATTTGTAAACTGTTTGAGCGCATCTGGGTGGGAATACTCGATCACAGGAATCGCATCGACAGATAGCGTTTTCTTGGAAATATTGGTGATTTTACTATCGCGGATTTCCCGATATCCTCCACCCTTGGCTCCCACTGCGAAAATAGTTACCTCGGTTCTAAGGCCGAAAAATTCACTGATAATGCGAGTGTAACCAAGCCCGACGTGGCACTCATAAAGGTCGTATTGATCCAGGGTGGGAACATAAAAGGGGGAGAATACCACCTGTGTGCGCGGATTGTTTATCCGCAGGTACAGGGTTTCTCCTTTGAAATCTGATGCAGGCGCTTGCTGCAAGTATTTGGTCAGCCGATTAAAGGTTGGATCCTGTTTGCAGATGAGTGCGCCGCCGGTGTGATCGACAAAACCGCCAAATTCAAGCGTACCGATGTAGTTAATCCACTTTGTGGGTGTGCGCGGATTGGTAATTACATATTCGCGATGAAGATCGTCAAAATCGCCGAATTTCATAGCTGCTCCTACGGAAAAATTTATTTTAGAATGCCTAACACTTTGACGGTTCTTGGTTTGCCATGAGGAAGACTGATGAGCTGGCCCTGGATTGGCTGTCCATCCACCACTAGATTGACTTCATTGCCGGGTCCGTCGCGTCGAATGGAAATTTCGTATCTAAACCCACGAAATTCCCGGACTGCCTCGAACCCATTCCAATCCTGAGAGATTACAGGAGAAATTTGCAAGCCGTCATAGGTTGGTTGAATTCCCAGAATTGCCTGAGTAATCGCCACATAGTTCCAGGCAGCCGTGCCGCTTAACCAGGAATTTTTGGCTTCCCCATGGCTGCGGGCATCTTTGCCCGCGATCATCTGTGCATACACATACGGTTCACAGCGGTGTATCTCGCTTATGCTTTCGCGCGCGGATGGATTTATGCGCAGGTAATAATCGTATGCCCGGTCTCCACGACCGATTTTTGTTTCGGCGATCATGATCCAGGGGTTTGTATGGCAGAAAATTCCGGCATTTTCTTTGTAACCAGGCGGGTATGATGAAATTTCGCCCAGGTGAATATAATATTGACTGAAGGCCGGCTGTTGCAGAACGATGCCGTGCCTGGTGGCTAATTGTTTTCCCACCGAGTCGAGTGCTTTCATGGCGCGTCCGTCGTCAATACCCAGCCCGGCCATGATGCAAATTCCCTGGGGTTCTATGAAAATTTTTCCTTCCACATTTTCTTTAGAGCCAAGAACCTTACCAGAGTCATCATACGCTCGTTTGAACCAGGCGCCGTCCCACCCGGTTTTCCAAATTGTTGCTTCCATCTCTGCGGCTGTATCCAGGTAAAAGCTGGCAGTCATTTGCGCATTGCTGGCGGGTAAGTGCTTGGAGCGTAATTCGGCCATTTCTTTACAAGCCATCACGAATAATCCGGCGATAAAGACACTCTCGGCTACCAACCCAGCCTTGTTTGTTGTAGTCTGAAATGATTGCCCCGGCGTGTCTGAAAAACAATTGAGATTAAGGCAGTCGTTCCAGTCGGCCCGTCCAATGAGTGGTAAACGGTGGGGACCGAGTCTTTCTAGCGTGTATTCAATTGCCCTTTCAAGGTGATCGTAAAGGGGTTTTTCACTGCCCGGATCGTTTTCGTATTGGACCAGCGTATCTAATATGCTCCAATCGCCGGTTTCTTTGATGTAGGCCGCCACTCCTAAAACCAACCAGGCCGGGTCATCGTTAAATCCAGAGCCGACATCATTATTTCCACGTTTTGTGAGAGGCTGGTATTGATGAAAGGCACCACCGTTTTTAAATTGCGTTGCTGATAGATCAAGGATGCGTTCGCGAGCTCGTTCGGGGATCATGTGGACGAAACCAAGCAAATCCTGGTTGGAGTCCCGAAAACCCATACCGCGCCCAATGCCACTCTCAAAATAGGAGGCTGAACGACTCATATTGAAGGTGACCATGCACTGGTAAGCATTCCAAATATTTACCATACGATTGGTGTGCTCATCGGGGGTGGTAACTTGCATTTTGCCCAGTAAGTTATCCCAGTGGGTTTTTAATGCCGAGAAGGCTTTGTCGACATTCGCGGGCTTGAGATATTTTGCGATGATTGGAAGGACAGTTTTTTTGTTGATCACTTGCGAATCAGGCGGGTCGAACTTTGCATTTTTAGGGTTTTCATGGTATCCAAGAATGAAGATGACCTTTTTTTGTGCGCCCGGCTCCATTTGAATGCGTACGTGATGAGAGCCAATTGGCTGCCAACCATGTGCTTCAGATTCTCCCGAGATGCCTTTCTCAACGACGATGGGGGAATCCCAGCCTCTGTACGGCCCCAGGAAGTCTTCTCGTTGAGTGTCGTATCCATCCAGCTTTTCAGAGCAGGCAAAATATGCAAAGTGGTCGCGGCGCTCGCGGTATTCTGTTTTGTGGTAAATAACGCCGTCAATTATTTCCATTTCACCCGTAGAGAAATTACGCTGGTAATTTGTGGCATCGTCATTCGCGTCCCAAAGGCAAAATTCAACTGCAGAGAAAATCGAAATATCAGCGACCTTTTCACGATGATTGGTGATGGTGAGTTCCCAAATTTCCAGGTTTTCTCCAAGTGGGACAAAATAACGTGTTTTCGCCTCGATTTTGTGGGCAATTGACTTGATTACGGTATATCCCTGTCCATGGCGGCATTCATAACTATCGAGCTTCGTGCGGGTTGGCATCCAGGTTGGTGACCAATAGGGCCGAGAAATTTTAGTTTTATTGCCGTCGCTATTCTCACGCTTATTGCCGGCAATATTGTCGCGCAGGTAAATATACCGTCCACCCATATCAATGGGTGTGTTGGTGTAGCGGTAACGTGTCAGCCGCCGCAAGCGGGCGTCTTTATAGAAAGAGTATCCACCAGCTGTATTGGATATCAAACCAAAGTATTCCTCACAGCCTAGATAATTGATCCAGGGTAAAGGTGTATCGGGACGTTCAATAACATATTCGCGGGTTGCGTCATCAAAATGTCCGTATTGCATGGAATTCTCTTTTCTTTAATTTCCCAGATATCCTGGTGAGTGTATTTGAATTGCGAGAATAATGACATTGAAAGCTGTAAAGGGATTATCCAAAAATATTCTTATGGTTCCCTGGCGGCCAGTCAAAATATCAAACCTTTGCGAGGTCATCAGAGAGCGCAAATAGTTTCTCTGGAGTAACAATATTTGGCGCAAACGTTGCAATTTCGTCAATTGTCATATCGAGGATATTTTGCAATTCGGGGGCCTTGATCCATTCGCGAAAATGTTTGGCGAAGGCTGCGTAACCAGCGGGATCATTTAAGACCGTGCGTAACGCCATTCCGGTATGCAAGCGCGTGTCGTGGCGCATGGGAGCGGCGGCCAGCATCGATCTGGCGATTAATCGGATATCCTGACAGGATGCGCCAACCATAATTTCGAACTCGCCTGGCTCCGTGATCCAGCCTCCACGCGCGGGGTCGTAAAACCAGAAAGCTTCTTTATCAAGGTTGAGTTTGATCGTTTTGCTCTCTCCTGGTTGGAGTTCGATTTTGCAAAAAGATTTAAGTTCTTTTTCTGGGCGGACCAGGCTCGAGCGCACATCACGAACATAGACTTGAATGATTTCCTTTCCAATACATTTTCCTGTGTTTTTTACATCCAATCTTACAGTCAAACCAGTCTCGATCTTGAAACTTTCGGGCACAAGCAGGTTTTTATACTCAAAAGTTGTATAGGAAAGTCCATGCCCAAAAGGAAATAGAGGTTCGACCGCTTTTTTATCGTAATAACGATACCCGACGAACAAGCCTTCCCCGTAGTAAACCTTTCCATTCTCTCCGGGGAAGTTTATATAAGCTGGGTTATCCTGCAACCGCCGTGGGAAGGTGGTTGGCAGCTTGCCAGAGGGGGTAACATCTCCGAAAAGTACATCAGCCAGGGCGTTTCCCTGCTCCTGGCTGTCATACCAGATCTGTAATATACTAGAGACTTCGTCGACCCATGGCATTTCGACAGGGGAACCTGAATTGAGGACAACAATAGTATTTGGATTGGCGGCTGTTACTCTGGCGATTAATTCATCCTGATTCCCTGGCAATTTCATATCCAGGCGGTCAAATCCTTCGGCTTCCCATTCTCCAGTCAGACCTGCAACCAGAATGACCACATCGGAGCGACTGGCAAGTTCCACTGCTTCAGCCAGTAGATCTGGGGCATGTGGGGGCATATGACTGAAACTTAGCGAACGCCAAAGTGGGTTGCCATCCCAGTTATACTCAACTTTAACGGCATATTTTTGGCCGGCAAGCATGTCTATTTCGGTGGTTTTTTGTCCATAGGGCGCAGGTTCAAGCCAGTTATCGATGACTTCTTTATTGTCAATAAATAGTTTGCCGCGGCCGACCGTTCCCAACCCAAAAGCATGCTTACCTGTTTCTTTCGGGGAAAAGAAACCGCTCAGGCGAACTGAGAAGCGAGACTGGTCAACATTTGGTACACAGTCTCCAAACCAACCAAATTGAACATGCTTATTTACTTGAGTAAAAGCGGCAGGTCCCGAAAAGTCAAGGTTATTGAATATTTCGACGAATAAGCCCTGAGCTCCGTTTACAGTTGAGAGTGTATCGGGGTCAGGTGCGGGCATGGTTCGGTGAATAAAACATCCGGGCGCGTACTCAACTTTTACTTGCTGGCCAGCGCGGGTTCTTATGCCTTCGAGTGGCGAAATCACATAATGAGGTGTGACTGCAGAACTGCCTCCACCCAGGATTTGAGTCCAGCGCGCATTTTCACCGATCACCGCGATGGATTTCGCTCCAATCAGAGGTAGCAAACCATCCTTATTTTTTAATAAAACGATGGCTTCACCTGCTGCAGATCGGATAATTTCGCGATGGGCTGACCTGTCTTCGCCCCTTTCAGGTTGGAGTTCGGGGTTTTGGAATAATCCAGCCTTTTCGATTACTTTAAGCAAGCGCCTGACTTTGTCAGAAAGCTCTGTTTCGGTTAATGTGCCGTTGGCGAGCGCGCTCCTGACTTTGTCGGCGTTCATCCAGCGCGCTGGGCCAGGCATTTCCAAATCCAATCCGCCCGTCGGAACATTGTCGGAGTAAGTGCCATACCAATCAGAAATGACTGGACCATCAAAGCCCCATTCATCTTTGAGTATGGTTTTTAATGTGTAGGTGTTTTCGCTTGCGAAGCTGCCTCGCACACGGTTATAAGCAGACATCACCGACCAGGGATGGGCATTTTTGATCGCTTTTCGGAAGGGTTCCAGGTATAACTCACGGAGTGGACGTTCTTCTACTTCGGAACTCATTGACATGCGTTCGAATTCCTGATCATTGCATACAAAGTGCTTAATGCATGTACCGACACCTCGATTTTGGATGCCCTTGATATAGGCGGTTGCCATTTCTCCACTTAAATAGGGGTCTTCGGAATAACATTCAAAATTACGCCCGGCAATAGGAGAACGATGGATATTTACTGTTGGAGCCAATAAGATATGGGCCCCTTTGGACTTTACTTCATCGCCGAGTACATTTCCAATCTGTTCAACCAATTCCACATTCCAGGTGGCTCCCAATGCGACGCCAACAGGGGTGCAGACTGAGCT
>CAINXK010000131.1 GCA_903854805.1 uncultured Anaerolineae bacterium | reverse complement strand
TCTTCGCGTTCCTGCAGTCTGCGCTTGCGGATCTCCATAAATTCTCGCACCTGGGCCTTTAACAGGGTCGGAGAATAGGGTCTCACCAGGTAATCATCTGCTCCCAGGCTAAGACACTGCTCGATGGTCTTGATATCTCGCCGTGCCGCCAATAAAATGATCGGAATAATCCGCATCAGCTCGTCTGCAGAAACCTTCTGCACGAATTCAGCGGCAACCAGGCCCGGAGTATGCATATCCAGCAGCAAAACCTCAGGCTTCTGCGATTGCATCATTTCGAACCCCGCATCTCCATCATTGGCAACCAAAACTGCATAACCAGCTTCTTCCAGACAGTGTGCCAAATAACCCTTATCAGTTTCGCTGCCCGAAATGATCAACAGCTTCTCTTTTTCATTCGCCATGAGGCCAGCTCCTATCCATACTTTCCAATCTACAGGTCTATCAAACTGACCGTTCGAACTATTCCCGATCTATCCGCCAGTGTTATTCCACCTTTGGCCGGTTCACCACAAAGACGTTGCGATTGTGGTTATTAACAAATTCGTAATCAAATTTATCCACATTTTCAAGCGTCAGATATATTCCCAGACCGCCGATTGGACGTTCTTCCACAGGCTTATCAATATGATCTGGACGACCCAGGTTGCGCGGATCGAAAGGCGGGGAGGTATCTTCAAGGATGATAGTCAGAGCATCCGTATCCACCTCTGCAATCACCAGCACATCACCCGACTGTCCGGCTTCATCATAACCATGCACAATAATGTTTGTCGCAATTTCATCTACTGCCAGTCGCAGCCGATAGGCCTTTTTTTTGTCCAAACCGGCCTGTTCGGCAGCCGCAGTCACAAAATGTCCAATGGCGCTTAAGGAATCCAAATTTCCGGATACAAGTAATGGTTGCATGGATGTCTGGGCCTAAAGAAACAAAAACTAGGCGCCCTCAATCTTGGCTGCATCGTAACTATCCAGGAAGGTGACGCTGTTCTGAAAACCTGTCATGGTAATCGTTTCCAACACGTTTTCCTGGAGGCCGATCATGTAAATATCAACCTGGGTGCCCATTTTTTGTTTGGCAAAAACCAGGGCCCGCAGTCCTGCGCTGGCCATATATTCCAGATCCTTCATTAACAGCGCCACTGCCTTAACCTTGGCAGACGCGGCTTTTTCAATATCGGTACGGAAGGCAGGTGCGGCCGCAGCGTCTAATTCACCAGACAGGGTGATTTTTGCGACACCATTGACAATTTCGAAAACAGATTTGAATGCCATATTTTATGCTCCTTAAGTTTTTTCACGTTGATAATATTTCTGGTCTGGTTCCGGCTTGATCTTGCGCTGAACCAGCAAAAATTGAAATCGGAAATCCAGACTACTTTGCCAACAAAATGATCACTGATCTGGGGCCCACAAACAAATGAGTCTGGTTACTTAGCACGGGTTCGCTGCCAGATTCCCAGACATCTTCCGGGGTGTTGGCGCCAGTATTGGCAAAGACATGCCACTGGCAGCCCTCTGGGCTGCGCGGCAGTTCCACGCCCAGGCCATCCCAATGCGTATTGGTGACGACATAAATACTGTCATCCGGGCTCTCGCCGCCCTTGGCATGTTTGCCGTCCAACATAAAGGCCAGCAAACGGCTATCTTGAGACCAATCCGGGTGCCAGGCTCTGGATCCATGCCACGAAATATCGGGGAACCCACTGCCCACATAATCCTGATGGCGCAAATGCCAACGGTTATGGAAGACCGGGTGTTCCTTGCGGAAGGCGATGCAATCTTGAAAGAAGCGGAATAGAGCAGGATTTTTTTTCAGCAAGTCCCAATTCATCCAGCTCTGTTCAGTATCATGGCAGTACATATTATTATTACCGCGCTGTGTCTGGCCAACTTCATCGCCCATTAACATCATGGGCACACCCTGGCTGACCATCAGCAGCGCAATCGCATTCTTGATCTGCCTGGCGCGCAGCGTGTTGATCTGAGGGTCATCAGTCTCACCCTCCCAGCCGCTGTTCCAGCTGTTGTTATCGTTGGCGCCGTCGTTATTATTTTCGCCATTTGATTCATTGTGCTTTTGGTCGTATGAAACCATATCCATCAGCGTAAAGCCATCATGGCAGGTAATAAAATTGATCGAGGCTGTTGGGCCACGGCTGGCATACAGATCAGGCGAGCCTTGCAACCGCAGCGCCAGGTCTGGCACCAACCCAGAATCACCCTTAATCCAGCGCCGCAGGGTATCCCGATATTTTCCATTCCACTCGCCCCAGCGCCCAAAGGCTGGGAAGGAACCCACCTGGTACAAACCACCCGCGTCCCAGGCCTCAGCGATCAACTTGCATTTCGCCAGGACCGGGTCATTGGCCAGGGCTTCCAACAATGGCGGGTTTAACATGGGTGCGCCCGATTGGTCGCGCCCCAGAATGGCCGCCAGGTCAAAACGGAAGCCGTCGATGTGATATTCCGAAGCCCAATAGCGCAGGCAGTCCAGCACCATGCCGCGCACCACCGGGTTGTTACAGTTCAGAGTGTTGCCGGTGCCGCTAAAGTTGAAATAGTAGCCCTCTTGCGTCAACATGTAATAGGTGACGTTATCAATCCCTCGAAACGAGATCGTCGGGCCATACTCATTGCCTTCGGCGGTATGATTGAAGACCACATCCAGCATCACTTCGATGCCGTTGCTGTGCAAATCCTTGATCAGGGTCTTGAATTCATCCACGATCATGGTGCCATCTTTAATCTTGCCTGTGGCAGCATACGCGGCCTTAGGCGCAAAGAAACCAACCGTGCTGTAACCCCAATAGTTGACCAGCATCTCACCGGTCTCAGGGTGGTTGTGAACACCTTCCAACTCGTCAAACTCGTAAACTGGCATCAGCTCCAGCGAGTTAATGCCCAATTCTTTGAGATATGGAATTTTGTCGCGCAAACCCGCAAAAGTGCCGGCATGCTTGACGCCTGAAGATGGATCGCGCGTGAAACCACGCACATGCGCTTCATATACTACCAGGTCTTCGATCGGAATTTCAAGCGGTCGATCTGACTCCCAGTCAAAATCATCGTAGACGATCCGCCCGCGATGTTGAAAGATATTCGACCAGTCGGGCGTCTGCGCCCAGGTATCACGTCCGCCAATCGCGCGCGCGTACGGGTCCAGTAGAATCTGGTGAGCATCAAAACGCTGAAAACCTGGTTTGCCGCGTTCCACCTTGGCATAAGGCGCGCCCATGCGGAAACCGTATTCAATCTCTTCATAATTCAGATTAAAAACGACCATCGAAAAGACATTGCCAATCCGAAAATCGCCCCAAAACGGCTCGCCGCTGCCAGGGCGCGTAAACATACCCCGAAAAGGTATTTCTGCAAACGGAGCTGGCTCACCCTTCTGAAAAAGCACCAGCACGCAATAATCGGCATGCCGCGAGAAAATCGAAAAGTTGACACCACCCGGAACGGGGGTTGCCCCAAACGGATAGGGTCGTCCCGGGCGCAGGCCAAATTCTTTGAAGTTATGTGTAGCGTAAGTATCGATTCGTTCCATCAAATCCATTGAGAACCTGCCTATTTTTAAGAGAAAGTCTGCATGCCGTTCTCGACCGTATCCTGCACGGTAAAGTACCCCAGGAAACCGGTCATGGCCATGGTGTCCTTCAACTCTTCGGATAACCCAACCAGCACGATCTTGCCTTGCTTGGCTGAGGTCTGGCGATAGAGTGAAAGTAGCATGCGCAGACCAGCGCTGGACATGTACACCACATCTGCAAGCACCAGTAAGATCTGGCAGCCAGGCACAGATAATGGCAGCACCTTTTGCTGCACAATCGCTGCGTTGGTGGCATCAATTTCGCCGATCACCCTGATCACGCTAACTTCT
Source organism: uncultured Anaerolineae bacterium (assembly GCA_903854805.1). The sequence continues at coordinate 16,368 of CAINXK010000131.1, read as the reverse complement.
GCCGCGCTTCCCGCTGGGAATTTGAGCGTTTCAATATTTACTTCAATCATAAGAGCATTCCTCGCCGACCAGATTCAGTATTCAAATTGAGTTAGTCCACTGCAACCAGGCGCACCTTGACGCGCACCTGTGCTTTGGTCTCTGGCAGCTTGACGGTCAGACGCCCAGCATCGAAGTTATCATAAGGTTGATCATCGATCCAGACATTGCTGATGCTCACCTTTCCATCGGGCAGGATATCCGGCGAAACCCGCAGGATATTGCGAGGGAAGGCGCCCGGCTGGGGCTTGAAGTACAGATCCATCGGCTGTTTGTGGATCAAAAGGTTGTTATAGACCGCCGAGAGGTAGCACAATTCGGACGAGTGATAAAAACTCATCGAATGGCTGCCCTTGAAGCGCTCGGTGCCCAGCAAGTAAGGCAGGCCATTCGCCAGAACGTTGAAATACACGCCGCCATCATCGTGATCCAGGTGATAGGCGTTGTAGAAGGCCTCAGACTCGCGCGCGATTTTAAGATATTCATCATCGCCCAGGGTGCCGTTCAGAATCAGGTAAGCCAGGATGCCCTGTTCTTGCTGCCACCAGGCTTTGCGATCGTGGAAGGCAAAGCGATTCCATTCCTGGGTGCCATACTTAACACGTTCCATTACATCGTACCAACCAGCGCGCTGGGTATCCATGCCCACCTTGGGCATTTCTTCCGCAATCTTGCGCGCCAGCGCCACGTATTTATCCTTTTCCTTCAGGCTGTTCATACGCATCAGGTTCCAGGCGATCTTGAGGTTATGCCCCACCACGCCGCGGTTTTGCTGCCACATATGCTGTTGATCGAAGGACCAGTCTTCAAAGAACTTTTCCTGCACAAACAGGCTGTGCTGGAAGTCTGGGAAGTGCGCTTCAATTGTGTCGAAGGTGTATTCCAAAAAGTCAGCGTAGCGCTTGTCGCCGGTCGCCAGGTACAGGTTGATCAGGTAAGCCGGGGCATGGTCACCAACCGAATTCCAGTTCTTCTTGCCTTTGTTGGGGCCAAGCGCATCACTGCGCGGATCCAGGCTGATGGGGTCAAGGTGCGAGAAGTAGCCGCCATTGGATTTATCCAGGTAGAAGCGTTCAAATAAATCCACGGTCATTTCGGCATCCTTCAAGATGGCCGGGTCACCGGTGATACGGAAGGTCTGGATCGGTCCGGCCAGGGCATAGATCTGTTCGTAAGCCGGAATGGCATCCAGGTCATCCCCGAATTCAGAAGCAAAAATCTTGTCCTCATGGTTTGCATGCACGTCAATGCCGTGGTACCAGTAAACAACCTTTTCATCCGCATCGTAGAAGCGCATGTGGTCGCGTAGGTATTTTGTGCCTTTTTCAGCCACTTCCAAGAAGCGGTCTTCACCGGTCATCATGTAAGCCGAGGCCATACCATACACCAGGCGCGAGATGGTATCGGTTTCCTGGCGGAAATTATCCAATTCTTTTTCACCAGCCAAATTGATGATGGTACGGTATTCTTTAAAGTCGATCGGCCCGTGTCCAAACTGGGCCCGGATGTAGAAATCGCCCAGCGAAACGATCTGCTTGACCCACCAATCGGCCTGTTCAAAGCCAAAACTGGTTTCCTTCTCACCCATGTAAATCACATATTGAACTTCACAGGCCACATCACTGCTCTCGGGGTAGTAAATACCGTACAAAAACATGTAACGCCCCGGTACCAACATCTTACGGATCATATCCGGGTCGCACCAGGTGCGGTTTTCTTCCAGGTTATTGGCAATCCAACCATAGGTATTCGGCTTCAGTTGGACAGTATAATCCCGGCCATCCGAAGTCTTCAAGCTAAAGGTATCGGTCTTGCGATCATAGCTCTGCACGTATCCGGCTAATGTATCTGAAAAAGTGAAATTCATTTTATTCATTCTATTTTCTCCTGACTGTTACAACGAAAATTAATGCGGACTATTGGTTTGGGTTAAGTTGCTCGTGATGAAGTAAGTCTTGTGCGGTTGGAACCAGATAATACAGGATGGCTATACCAAATAAAATCTTGGCAGCCAACAGGCTAACAAAAGAGACGCCAATTGCCAACAGGTATATAGCCGGCCCAGTTAATATTCGAGAATGGAAAGACCGGATCAAGCTCGGTTTGACAGTGTCACACATCAGGTGACGGTTGAAAGTGGCGTACCACCAGATCAAATCCAGCAGCACCCCGCCAATGATCAAATTTAATGCGTACAACACCGTGGAAACCTGGGCATCACTATAACGCACCAGCAGTGCAGATGAAAACGGCACCCAGGTCATGCTCAATAGAAAAACTATATTCAACCAAAGCATCAAGCGATCGTGCTTGAGAACATGTAAAAACACATTGTTATGCCCAACCCAATAGATCCCCAGGATCACAAAGGCCAGCGAAACGGTGAAAAATTCAGGCACAATTTTCAAGAGCGCCAGCCCCAGATCCTGGGCTACCCGTTCCAAGGCAACATCTGGGATCTTGACCTCAAACACCATCAAGGTAATGACGATTGCAAAAACCCCATCACTCATCGCATTCATACGGACGTTATCAGCCGCACCCTTGGCATTGAAGATGTTGAAGGTAGCCGCATTTAGCAGCCTGGAAATGCCTGAGCGTGGGGCCACCTGCTCCTTTTCGAGCTGGACGGATTCTGTATTGACGGTTGCGACACGGTTATGAGAGCTCATAGTTCAAAGTTATCCCGGCTAGCTTACTATTGCCAGCCTGCTGTGTTCAATGGAAGAAAATCAGACCAGGGCTGGCGGTAGAGCCTGGTCAACATAACCCTGGTTTAACTCGATGATATTGCCTTCCGGGTCTGCCACCCAGGCGCCCATCCAACCGGGGATGAAAGAGCCAAAATCTGCTGGTCCCAGCATGACCTTGACAGCACTGCCCAATTCGGCCAGCTTCGCTTCCACGCTTTCCACTTCAAAAGCCATGTGCCGAATGCCAGCAAAGGGATAACCATCATCCTTGGGGGCAGCCAGGGGCGACTGTTCCTTGGCCTTAAAGAGCTCGATATAAAAATTACCCGACCGAATGAAAACAATCTGGTCATCGCCCAATGGGAGCACGCGCGCGCGCCGAAAGCCGAAATACTTGCTGTAAAAGTGTTCCTGGGCTGCCGGGTCTTTGCATGTCAATCCGATGTGCGAAAAGAATGTTGGGGTAACTTTGGCCTTCACCGGTTCAAAATAAGGTATCATTTCAGTTCATCCTTGATTTTCTATTTAAGGTTTAAAAATCCCAACCCAGCGCGGGCTGAGCGGTTAATGAATTTTGCCAAAGCCGGAAAACATTGGATCACCCTGGGCTTTGCTGGCTCCAGAAAGCATGTCAATGATCATACGCGCAAACTGGTGACAATGCCCGCCGGTACGCCCGGTTACCAGGTCAGCATCCACTACCACATCCTGGTCAGTGTAGATTGCGCCCATATTCTTGGCATCACCAATCAGGTTGTTATGCACCACCACTTTCCGGCCTCGCACCAGTTCTGGCGCGGGCGCCACCAGCCACATGCCATGACAAATGATGCCCTTCAGGATGGCCTTTTCAGCAAAAGCGCGCTTCAAAAACTCGGTGGCGGGGGGTATTTTGTTGACGTCTTCGGTGTAACGCAACCGGTCGGCAACCATGCCCGCAGGTACAATCAGCGCAGAAAAGCTTCTCAGGGTCTGGTCATCCATCCCTTCAAAACTCTCCACGTGACCATCAAAGGGAATCTTGTATTCATGTCCCTTAAAACCAGCCGCCATCACTTCCGAAGTCTGTCCCCACATGCGCGATAAAAAGCGCAGGTCAATCCCTTCTTCGGCGAACCGGTGCTTGTAATACCAGATCTCAGGCTCGTAATAATCGCCTTCAATCATAATACCAATCTTCTTACCCTGTAATACGGTCATCTTTCCACTCCGGTAAACACAACAGCATGCTGGCTGTTTGGGTCGCAGCAGCCTGCGCAAAACCTGTGTAGATGGCGCCCTCCAGCATCCCAAGCCGGCATGGGAGCGCGCCATCTACCTTAGTTCTAGTCCGACTGGCTATCAGGCCAGGCCGTGATCTTTCTTGATCATGTCGCTGGCTTTCTCGGCGATCATCATGATCGGTGCGTGAATGTTACCCACGTTGATCGTCGGCATAATACTCGCATCCACCACACGCAAGCCATCCACACCATACACGCGTAGACTGGGGTCCACCACCGCCAGGGCATCTGTTCCCATTTTGCAGGAACCAACCTGGTGATGATACGAATCACAGCGTCCGCGTACAAAATTTAATAAATCGGCATCGTTCTTAAAGCTCGGGCCAGGCATCAGTTCCTTGCCGGTCAGAACCTTGGAGAAAGCGCGGGTGCCAAAGATTTCGCGGCACATTCTGGTCATCTGCACCATGCGGTTCACATCTGCATCCACCGACAGGTAATTCGGGTTCAGCAGCGGTTTCACAAGCGGATCATCGCTGCCCAAGCGCACCCAACCACGTGATTGTGGTCGTTGCAAACCTGGGATCAGGGAAACCGAATTGGGGTTGCTCTGACCAACGATCACATCGAAAGGCAGGTGCACAAAATTAAATTGCAGATCTGGCACTGGCATGCCTGCTTCAGACTTGCAGAACAGGCTAACTTCAGAGGTATTCAGGTGCCCAGGTGCCACAGGCTCCTTGGTTTCCATAATGGCGCCCGTCAACACATGGTTATGGAAGTTCTCACCCACTCCTGGCAGATCTACCAGCACTGGCTTGCCAAACTGCTGGAGCTGGGCCGCTGGCCCAATCCCCGAATTGAGCAGCAAATGTGGTGATTCGAGCGCGCCCAGGCACACAATCACTTCTTGATTGGCGCGCACGGTTTTCAACTGCCCGTTCTGCACATATTCCACACCCACACAGCGTTTACCTTCAAAGATCAGGCGGGTCGCCTGGCAGTGTGCAAAGAGCGTCAGGTTCGGACGAGTCAGAGCCGGGATCAGGTAGGCTACAGCATCACTGTTGCGTTTGCCATCCTTGCCAATGTTGGCATGGTGCCAGCCGTAACCTTCCATCTGCGGACCGTTAAAATCATCGGTCGGTTTGTAACCCAGTTCGGCGCATGCTTCCAGGAAGACCGGAGAAAGCGGGTGGTGCTCATGGTTTTTAGGGTTAATAATATGCAGCGGGCCACCCTGCCCAACCAGGTCGCTGGTCACATCTTCCTGGTCTTCCATCTTCTTAAAGTACGGCAGCACATCCTTGTAAGCCCAGCCAGGGTTACCCATGTACGCCCAATTATCATAATCCGCAGCATGGCCGCGAATATGCATCATCAAGTACAACTGACTGGTGCCGCCGATGATCTTGCCGCGCGGCTCGTACACTACCCGGTTGTTCAAGCCGGGCTGGGGAATGGTGGTATAGCCCCAGTCGATCTCCGAACCCAGCAGCATAAACCAGGTCGACGGATTCTCAACTGTTGGGCTGATTTCGGTGCCACCGGCTTCAAGCACCAGCACCCGTGATTTGGGGTTCTCGCTCAACCGGCTGGCAACTGCCGAACCTGCAGAGCCGGCGCCCACCACGATAAAATCAAAATCACTCATGCTTATCCTCCAGATATTTGGCGCACAAAAGGCGCAAAAGGCTTTGTATCGTGAACATTACGCATATAGCAAATTTTTCCGGCCCGGAAGTTGAAGTAATTCATCACTTCAGCCTCAATCGGCTCGCCCGGATATTTGGCAGCCAGGGCAGAGATGTGCGAAAGCACAGCCCCATCGTCGCCATCCACCACCATGCTCTTCAACTCGTTTTGGAACTTGGCGTAAGCCTGTCCCATACCGGCCATCATCGGGCGCAGCGTGGCCAAGCCTACAATATGGCCCGCCAACTGTTCGTCCATCACCATGTCATCGGTGAATAAGTCACACCAGGCATCCCATTTTCCGGCATTGGCGTATTCATAATATTTTCGCACCGTATCATGGTTATCCATTAAAGTGGTGCGCGGGCCGCCGGCAGATGGAATGGCACCGATGGTCTGCATCATGCCCAACGCATCAAAGTTTTCCCATTCTTCGGCCACCTTTCCATTTTCCATGCGGAAGATGGAAAGACCGGTCACATCAATCTTGTTGTGGCTGGGTGGTATACCCATCATGTCAGCCATATGCGTGCCGCGCGAAACCCAGCGCACCGAAACCCGGTCGCCAACCGCGAAGGCGTCTTCCACCGAAAGATGCACATCAGGGAAAGCCACCCGGTAGACGCTCACCAGGCCATTAAATTCGTCCGGTCCATGAATCAAGACCATCGGCAGATGGCCCAGATAATCCTTGCTAAAAATCTCATGCGAGGCTTCCATATCGCCCCGATTCCAGACATCATTCCAAATGCGCGAAACCACGGCCAGGTTTTCATCCGTCTGAGCCGTGGCAAGTGAACCGGACCAGATTGCTTCAGCATCTCTATTTCTATCTTTGGAGGTCATAGTACACCTTTCCTTTTACTGGTCTCAGGATGTGAGACCTGCATTTATGCTCCGGACGAAGCTGATCCACCAACACCAAGCTGCTGCATCAGTCCCAGGATATCTTCATTATTCCAGCTCTCAACGATTTTCCCGGCGGAAAAACGAGCGATGAGCATCTGGCCCCAAGAGACTTTTTTGGACGTGGCAGGTACACCCATCAGGCTGCCGGTTTGAGTTCCACTTTTCGTAACCCAGGCCAAAACCATGTCGCCATCTGTCAACAGGGTCTTTATTTCAATATGAAAATCAGGCATGGCCTGGTGGAACATGCTCACAACCGATTTGATACCCTGGCTGCCGGTCGGCAAGCTGGGGTTGGAAGGATACGAAGCATCTGGGTGATAAATCTGGTCAGCAACTTCCAGGTTACCCTTGTTCCAAACTTCATCCACAAGGCGTTGATAAGCGATTTTGTTTTGATTGGGTGATGAATACCCGGATGAAACATAGGGCGGCACCGGCTCTGGTGGCTGCCATGAGGGGGCGGGTTCAGCGGCAACCGGGATTACTCCCATTTGCTGCATAACACTTAACCCGTCCCACTCCTGCCAACGAGCATCCATCAAACCATTACCATCGAAGCGGAAAATTGCTGTCCCGGTCCAGGAAATAAATTTACCGGTGGGAGGTGCAAATCCCATGAAGTTACCCTTATGTGTGCCGCTTAGCCTGCCGCGCACGCCAACCAGGTCACCTTCGGCAACCACCTGGTCAACTCGGAAATGTAAATCAGGCATGCTTGTAAGAAACTGAACATAAAGTCCCTGAAAAGCATCTGCACCAACCAGATCTTGAAAACCCGCGCCACCGTAACTGATAAACTCGGGTGCGAGCATTTCATGAAAAACCGCAAAATTTGCCTTATTAGATTCGTCATACAAACGAACCATGGCATCTTTCATTTCATTTACGCTCAGAGACCTGCCAGCAGCAGAATAGTTACCATCACTTTTTTGCGTGCCTTGCCAGATCGACTCAGCAAGACGGTTGTTTTTTTCAGGTACTTTAGTCATTTTTTCCATCTCCGAATAAGTTGACAACTTCTTAATCAATTAATAGGCTATTGCTTGGTACCGTTTAACTGTTGGACCATGCTCAGCATGTCAACTTCGTACCAGCTCTCGACGATCTTGCCGTCCTCAATCCGCAGAACGCCAATTTCAGTCCAGGTGGCTTTACGGCCCGAGGCTTTCATGCCCATCAGATCGCCACCACTATGAGTGCCGCTTTGGGTAAAGCGAGCCGAGACTTGCGCATCATCAGCCACCATCAAGTCAATGTTCATGTGGTAATCAGGCATTGCTTCCCGAAACATCTTGACCATCATCTTGACGCCCTCGGAGCCGGGCGGTAGCTGCGGCGCGCTGGGGCTGGTGTGAGTAGACGCAAATAACTCATCTGCAGACGGCAGGTTGCCCTGGTTCCATACTTCTTCGATCATGCGACGCATGATTTGTTTATTCTGATCACTAGACATGTGTCATCTCCTTAATGGCTCGACGGTGTAACAACCGGCGAACGAGACCAGAACTGGTCATACTCGGTGGCTCCGTCGCCAAAAATGGCGCCCTTGCCAGCAATTACCTTGCCATCCCGCCAGCGCAAAACATGCGCAACTTCAATATCCATGGTCTTCTCGGGCTCACCCTTGCGGAAACCACGGTTACGAGTCAGGTCAACTGAATAATCACCAGTCACCAGCACACGCCCGGCAATCATGTCCATCTTGAAGCTATGGGCAGACATTTCGCCTACTTTGCCCATAAAGGCCAGGAATTCGTCACGGCTGTAATACCAGCCCGAAAGTTCGTTGTGCCCTGGAACCTGCCAGACCAATTCTTCCGACCAATATTGATTGATACGGCCCATATCACCTGAAGCCAGGGCTGCATACGCCTCGCCAACATGCTCTGGTGTAATGGAGGTTTCAATATCAAATTCTTTCGGCGCCTGGCTCGCACCCGGGATCGCACCCATCTGCTGCATCATTCCCAGCATATTGAGCTCGCCCCAGCCTTCGCAGATCTTGCCAGCCACCACCCGGTCAATTCCGATCGAGGTTACTTCAACCGACTTGCCGCTGGCAGGAATGCCATAGAACTCGCCAGTCTGGGTACCGCGGAAAGTCATGCGGATGGTTGAATATTCGCCTTCGGTGATGATGTCGTCCATGGTCATGTGACCATCCGGGAAAGCATCGTGCCAGATCTTGACCATCCCAGCCACACCATCCGGACCCTGCTTGATGTCCTGTCCGCCCGCGCCGTGCGCGGTAAATTCGGGCGCAACCAGTTCACGGGTAATGGCGTAATTCTTCTTATTCCAAAGCTCAGAGAACCAGCGGATAAAGAGTGCGCGGTGTTCATCGGCATGCGTCACGCCCAGCTTGTTAAGCTCGGCCTGCAGAGCCGCCCGCGAAGGCAGCACCTCGGTCGCATCACTCTTTTTGCCTGGCGCCGGCATCACGAAAGTAGCATTTGCATCAGCACTTCCCGCGATTTTACGGAATTCGAGTGCGACAGATTCGCCCAGGCTGACGACGTCGCCGTGCTTTAATGGGTAGAGCCCGGTCACAGAGACGCCGTTAACAAAAGTTCCATTAGTGGAACCCAGATCTTGCAGGGTATAGCCAGAACTTGTTCTGACTAACCGGGCATGCGAGCGGGACAAGGAACGTTCGTCAATGGGCAGCGAATTGGTTGATTCGCGTCCCATTGTCACTTCATCGTCCAGCAGTTCCACCACGCGGCCCGGATTTGGACCTTTCTGTATTACGAGTTGATAAGTATCAGCCACTTTTTTCTCTCCTGCCCGCCAGCCGGCTGCGCGGGGATTTTTCTCCGCTTGCCGGCCAGGCGATGCCTTCGACGAAACCTAATCACCTTCCCAAAGACGCTGCGCGCGATCCCAGCTGTGGCTATGATCGCTGGTATCTACTCCGCTTTTGTTTTGGGATTCGATAAAATTACGCATGATCTCGTTGGACTTGTTATGCATAGCAGCATAATCGGGCCCGTACAAGAAGGGCAGGTCAGGCAGCGGTGCACCCGCAATTGACCACTCCATGGCTGGGGTTTCCTGGATGATGCAGTATGTATAGGGTCGGGCAACCTCACCCACCACGCTGATAAATGTGTCCGTCATTTTTTTGAGCAAGTCGCGTTTCTGCTCGGGGGAGTTGAGGACCACCCCTTGAATAACCTGGATCGTGATAATTGGCATTTTTTCTCCTTTAACGGATCGATGTGCAACTAACCTGGCTCCAAAAATGGTTCAAACTACTTAGGTTTTTTTTAGGTCTGCTCGCGCCGGATCACTTAATGACCAAGCTGCTTCATCAACTCTGCGCTGTCAAAGGCACTCACAGCTTCCCGAATTTTTCCGTCTACCAAGTGAGCAATCAGGATACCGGCGATGGAGATTGAATGACCGCTGGGTTGCACCCCGGCAAATACGCCTCGATGGGTGCCGCGATAGGTATAGCGCACTACCACGGTATCATTTTCGCCCACAACTTCATCCTGGGAAAAATGAATATCGGGAAAAGCAGTCCGAAACAAAGTCACCCTTTGCTTCAACTGTTCGCGTCCCTGGGTCAGCCCGCGCGCCTGAGAACTGCCATCAGACTGCACAGGCGCATCCAATACATAATCACTGGTATATATTTCTTCTATAACATCCAGTTGGCCCTGATTCAAAACTTGATTAAAATGACGGCCCAGTACAGCCTTGTTATCTTCGACAGACATGTATTCCTTCAATTGGTTGATGATTAATGGGTGGGAGGAGTTACAGCCGGTGAGCTGGACCAGAACTGGTCATACTCGGTGGCGCCGTCACCAAAAATAGCGCCCTTACCAGCGATTACCTTGCCATCCTGCCAGCGCAAGACATGCACAACTTCAATGTCCATCGTCTTTTCGGCCTGGTTGGCGCGGTTACCACGGTTACGCGTAATATCCGCTGAATATTCGCCGGTTACGATCACTTGCCCTGCGATGTTTTCCATGTGAAAACTGCTGCCCGAAAGCTGCCCAACGGTGCCCATAAATGCCAGGAACTCATCCCGTCCAAAATACCAGCCGGAAAGCCGGTTATGACCTGGCACTTGCCAGACCATTTCCTCGGCCCAAAACTGCTTGATGCGTTCCATATCGCCGGAGGCCAGGGCGCCGTATGCTTCCTTGACGTGCTCCGGGGTTATACCTGCTTTAACGGTAGCCATACTCATTCCACCTTTGCTCGCTGGCTTATTAGGCCAGGCGGGCGGGGATATCTTTCAGGTTGAAGACCGACCAAAAATAGCGATCCACATTGTGCTGGTCGCCGGTATGTACATGTACATCAAAAATCTTGCCATCCTTGATGCCGTAGGAAGTGCAGGTGGGGAAATTAAATTCTTCGTTACCGATCTTGCCATGGCCCATGTGCTTCTCAATCACGGTGCCATCATCCAGCACGCCAAAGTGAACATTATCAACCTGGATGCCAGCCTTGAAGAGCGCGCCGAAGAACGCAAGCACACTATCCACACCTTCAATGCGGGCGGAAAGCGGGTGATGCCCGGGCATCGTCCAGCTCATATTGGGGTGGAAAATTTCACGCTTGATGCTTTCCATGTCCCCTTTCCCAAAATAATCGTACATCTTGAAAACCAATTGTGTGTTATCCATGCTTATCTCCTTGTATAGAAATGTGAATTTTCGAAGTGAAGTTACGTTGTAACAAGCTGAGTTACAGCCTGGCAAAACCTGGAGAATACTTGAATGGCTCAACCGTGGCATTGTAGGAAACAATTTCCAATCCAAATGCATTCTGGCTGCTAGCCCGCACAACCCAGCGTTGGGTTGCATCCATCGAAACCCGCTTGCTCTTGGGCTGCGGGGCAATCCACCACGAAGCCTGCCAGCCAACCAGAATATCCAGGACAAACTCGCTGCCACTGGGGGTAATTTTGACTTCATTGACAAAGTGGTTTTCATCGAAGAAGATGGTGGTGACACGGTCGTACCAAACCTTGAACGAAGCCTTATCCTTAATATCGCCATCCGGGAAAGACATCACCAGCCCTTCCTTGGCCAACATGGGATAAACCTGCTCGATCGGAATGTGAAAGTCCAGCGCCTGATACCAGGCGGCGACAAAATTTCGAACATTTTGATTTTGCGCTTCTGTAATCGTGCTCATATTATTTTTTCCTTTTGTGTTTGGGGTCTGCTGGGCCGGAATTCTCCTGCGCCCAAGCATTCCTATGAATTGGGCGTAAAACCGAGCATGCCCGTAAAATGATAAGCTGCCTTGCCATCTTTGAAAACAAAAATGTCATAAACATGCGCCACACCAGCCGCCACCCGCACACTGGCTTCAAACATGATGCCGTGCTCGGTTTCCATGAACTTATCGGTGGTGACCAACTTCAAGCCACCCAACCCGGCCAGGTAGCCGCTGAAATGTTTGAGCAGTGCCTGGCTGCCTTCAACGTGTAAGCCGTAACCAACCAGCTCCGCATCCGGCAGGTATTGCGATCCTACCAGCCCTGCCACATCACCAGCCTCAAGAAAAGCCACCTGGCGCTCATAAAAAGCCTTGCCAAATGTTTTATTCTGATCAGATACCATTAAATATCTCCTTATTGTCCACAGGTATTACCCACCCGCTCTGGGTGAGTGTCTGACTCTAGCACCAGGTCAAGCAGGAATGGCCCCGGCGTAGACATCATCTGCTGCACAGCCGCACCAATCTCCTCGGGCTTCTCTACACGAACGCCAGGAACGCCCATACCCTGGGCCAGGTTAACAAAATGAAGCTGAGGATACGAAAGATCAAAACTCAACGGGAAGTCATGCTTCGGAATATTCTGTTCCTTCCAATATTCCGTGATGTTTAGCTGCAGCAGACGGTAAGATGAATTGTTACAAATTACGAACTTGGCATCCACGTTATGGCGGGCTGCCGTCCATAAAGCCTGGATGGTATACATGCTGCCGCCATCACCGCTGAACCCGATCACGGTCTTATCTGGGTTGGCCAACTTGGCCCCAATCGCGCCAGGGATGCCCACACCCAGCGAACCACCGCGAGTCAAGAAATACTGCCCGGTGCTGGTGGGCGGGAAATACCGCACAACCGCCGGTGAACTGGTCAAAGCTTCATCAAAGATGATGGTATCCTGGTCCAAATGCGGGGCCAGCTCTTCCATGAAACGCGTCATTTTTAACGGCACAGATTCGCGCACAGCCCGGTCAGCCTCAAAAGCGGCTGCCTGACGTGCTGCCTTGGCTTGCCCAAGCTCGCTGCCACGCGCGCGGGCTGAGCTCTTTTGCGCATTGGTCATGATCTCGTCCAAGGCCTGAGCCAGCAGCGCCAGCGTCAGCTTCGGATCTGCAGCCACACCAATATCTACGCGGTGGTTTTTCGCAATTTCGTAGGAATTTAAATCAATGTGATAAACCGGGGCATCCTTAGCAAAAACGCTGCCCAATTCAGGGAATACTTCCGGTACGATGTAGGTGCCAACCACCAGGTTGGCATCACCCTTTTGCAGCAAGGGCAGGCTGTTTTTACCGAACATGTGCCCGGTCATACCCTGATACTGGGGATGCGTGTAAGACATGTTCAGTTCGCCTGAATCCGCTTCCCAGACCTCGGCACCGATCAATTCTGCCACCCGCACCAACTCAGCCGATGCGCCAGAATAAGCCACGCCATCACCCACAAAAATAATCGGGGCTTTGGCCCTGGCCAGGCCTTCAGCCATCTGCCGGATAACCGAGGCTTCAGGAACAACACGGGTTGAAGGAATCAGGGTTGGGAAAACATCTTCCACGGATACCGCATCCAGGATATCGGCTGGCAAACAAACATACACCGGCCCCATGGGTGGGGTGGCAGCAATCTTGATAGCCCGCCGCAAGGTCCGCAAAAGCGAGGCCGGATGCAGAACCATGGTCGCATACTTGGTGACCGGTTCCATCATCCCAACCAGGTCGCCAGCCATTTGGGCATCCATATTCATATACTTAACGCCCGAATCGCCGCCAATAATTACCAGCGGCGAATGCCCACGCTTGGCCTGGTAAATAGCACCAACCGCGTTTCCAATTCCGGGTGATGAGTGTAATTGTACAATCGTGGGTTTTTGTGTCGCGCGCGCATATCCATCCCCTGCCATGACCGCGATGGTCTCCTGCAGTGTCAGGATGTACTTCATTTCAGGGTATTTGGAAAGATCGTCCAGAAACCCCTGCTCCACAGTGCCCGGATTCCCGAACATGTGATTCATGCCATCAGCTAAAAACTGTTCAAGTATGGCTGAACGGCCAGTCTTATCAGTCATGAAATTCCAATCCTTAAAACGCTAAGCGAAATAATAGAAGCCGGAAATCAAAAACAAATTACAAGTTATTCTTGATACACATAAATATTGCAGGAATCGTGCTCACCAAAGATATTCTGGCAATTCAAAAATATCAATCGGTATGCAACCTACTCCCGCAATGAATTTTTATTATTTAAACAAACTGATGACTGATCGAAAAACCGTCAAAATCGATCCTAAACTACCAACCGTAGCGCTTGAGACCATTCTCGAGTACTTCAACGATCAGTTCACCCACCAGTTGAGAATCCTGGGTTGAGCGGCCGGTCAGGAAGGGGTAATCGAGAATAGTGGATAGGGTGTGTCCAACGCCACCATGGTACTGGCCATCAGGACCCACTGCATCACGCAGGATATATTCCAGGGGGTAGAACGGTGTGCGGAAGTTGGCGCTGGTGTTCATCGGCTGGCCATCATAGCCATACATCTGGGCAAAACCGGTGCCATCCTTCCAATCATATTCACGAGCGTGGCCGGTGACATGCTTGCCCCAGATGATGCTCTTGCGCTCGGTCCAATCGCGGGCAAAAGCCAGGGTCGTCACGCAATAGCACTCGGCGGCAATCAGCTTACCCTGGGCCAGAAAGCCAAGGATCACATCGTGCAGACGTTCATTATTGACCATATCGGCCATGGGACCACTACCACCAGGCAGCAAAAGCGCATCGTACTTCTCCAGTTCCTTCCAGCAAGCAGCGCGCTTGGTGTTGTAAGCTTCAAGCTCCTTGCCAAAATCCGGTCCATTGAAGTACGGCATCTGCGGGAACCACTCAGAAAGATTGATTGGGGTCTCTAGCAAGCTAGACTCGTGGATCTGGCGGGTGCGAGTAGCATAGTGCTCGTCAGTCACAATCTTGTGAAGCGGCGGATCCATAAAGCCAGGTTCCATGCTGGGTGGCAACGCTGGTGGTTTGCGACCGAAGGGCGTCATAAAATCGAGGGTATAGCCGCGCTGGATCAGAACATCATAAGGACCAACTAACTCTTCGCCCCAATAGCCCCACTCGGACAAACAAACCAAAACCTTCTTACCCATTAAATACCTCCTTGATGCTCATGAACGACGATGGTTTATCATTTATTAGATTATTTAGCGTCAATATATCATAATTAATGTTATAATTCAAGTACCAAAATAAGGGTATTCGCGCTAGTTCCAAATGTCACAATAAAAACCGCCAAACATCACTCCTCCCCCGAATTCCCATCCCCACTTCATATTAAAGGATCATTGCCATGCCAAAAAAACCTGTCAAAACATCCGTAAGTGCCAGCGATTCCAATTCGCTGCCAGCCTCGGTCAAGGTCACGTTTAGTTTTCCTGCCGATGGGTCCATCGAAAATATCGCCCTATGCGGAGATTTTAACGACTGGAACAAAAGCAGCCACCCCATGAAAAAGCAAAAAGATGGCAGCTTCAAAATCACACTCACACTCCAAACCGGACGCCAATACGAATATCGCTATTATCTGGGTGACGAGCACTGGGAAAACGACCCGCAAGCTGGCACGTATCGTCCCAATGAATTCGGCAGTCACAACTCGGTCATCAACCTGGAAACTGCCCCACAAGAATAAGAAATCAACCTGATTATCCAAAAATATAGCCTGTCCAACCACCCAAGAAGCCGCACGCGCCCTTCGAAATCTGCAAGGAAAAATCCTGGTTGGCTGTACCAACCCACTCAACACATATAACCTCCACTGCAACACCGTCACCGCCCATCACAAGGGCGGTGATTTTTTGCTGCCTGCTTACATCATCGCTTAAACAATTATAAGCTAATCCGTAAGCAGGGTACACAATTGTTTACAGATTACTAAGCGAGCACATAAGCGTTTCTCAACAAATGCCGAGGCAATGTTCAACAAATGCGGAGAGATAAATCTGCGTTTCACCGATGCGTTAATTCAATTATTGTGCTATAATTAATTAGGGTATGGTGTTATAAAATTTTCAAATAACACCGAATAATCAACGTCCCAAGAATTCGCGGGACTGCATAGTATGCTCGATAAAAGGCAACTCTGGCGAAAGCCAGATACGCAAAGTTTTGGATCTACCGCCGCAAAATCACCTTCACAAATAGGTGTGCGGCCATGATTGCCAGACCGTTCAAGAGCACAAAGACAATTTTTGTGTTTCCCGGCCCGGCTCCTATCTTTTCGGCCGGGTTTTAATTTACCCACATGCCGATCATTCAGGTAAGTCAATCAGGAGATGAAGTATGTCAAAAAAATTAGTTTTAGTACTGGTAGCTCTCTCCATATTCGCCATGGCCTTCGCTCTGGCAGCTACCCCGGCCCCAAAAAAGGCTTCCAGATTAGCAGGGGCTTATTTTTCCAAAAATAATCTGATTGTTAAGTTCGATGTATTCGGTTTTACCAAGAAAGACAGCATGGCAGCCTCCATCACTGTCAACCAAATCGTCTATCCTTTATCTTGTAAATT
>CAINXK010000130.1 GCA_903854805.1 uncultured Anaerolineae bacterium | reverse complement strand
TGGACAATGGTTCCGAGATCAAAAAAGTTTAATACTCCAGCCCCACTAAATTTAAAAAAAACTGTGCGTTCGTTTCGGCGATTAAATTGGAACGAACCTAGTTACACGGTTGCTTATGGACATAATGAGATTCATATTCACCCAGATGGTAATAGGAGGCTTAGTATTTATGAAGCGATGCTCCTTCAAGGATTCCCCGAAAAAGGATATCACCTAATTGGAGGGCTTTCCGAGCAAGTTAGTTTGATTTCTGATGCAGTTCCACCTCCTTTAGCTTCAGCATTAGCGAAAGCAATAAAGGATTTTATTCAGAATTTTAGGAATAAAATTGCCGACTGAAAATGATTTCGCAGAAGATCTACTCGCATGGTTTGGAACATATGGAAGGAAATTACCCTGGAGGAAATCCAGAAACCCATATGAAGTTCTCGTAATTGAGAAATTGTTGCAACAAACTTCTGTGAGAAAAAGTCTGATTGAGGTATACCAGTTCATTGTAGGTAAGTATCCTACCCCACAAGCGCTTTCGCAGGCCGATGTTGAAGAACTTCGAGCATATATACGACCTTTAGGGCTGCATTATCGTTCCAAGGAACTTATCTTGATGGCCGTCGATATTATGGGAAGATTTGGGGGTATTGTACCTAATGAACTCAAGGAATTGCTTTCTTTGTACGGGGTTGGCGATTATTCAGCAAGAGCTGTTCTCAGTTTTGCATTTGGAAAAGATGTTCCAGTAGTTGATACGAATATCGCTCGAATTCTATTTAGGGTATTTGAGATTCCAGGAAAATTTCCACAGAATCCAGCCAGAAGCCGAAAACTTATAAACTTAGCACAAAGTCTTATACCAAGCGGAAAATCAAAAGAGTTTAATTGGGGAATGATTGATTTAGGTGCTTTGATTTGTTTATCTAGAAAACCTCTTTGTAAATCATGCCCAATTCATGATTTATGTTTGTACAATAAAAGGATAGAAAAAGACGAGAAGTTTATTGTCACATCGCTCCAATAAACTTGATGACCCAGGTTTGGATTTATTTTAAGTTGTGTGCTTATAAGGTCGATTTATGTCTCGTTTAGCAGCAGCTCATTACGAATACAATCATCAGGATTGTATAACAGCGTATGCGCTTGGATCTCTCTTACTTCCTAGAACTGGAAATAAAAATGTTATTGTTGACAAAAAAGCAGTCGACAATGACCGCTTTGATGATTCGGAAATTGTCGGAGCTATCCGACGCAGGGTTCAAATAAAATCTCATGAAGTTTCTAATCGTCAACTTCAATTAATCGACTTCACAACGGGCCAAATCTCGTTCCGTATTGATGATGCGATAAATAGTTTTACCAGGGATCCGAATCCGGCTGAAGAGTATCGACTATTTACAACTTTTGGTTCTCCAGAAGCAAATCTATTACCTTTTCTCAACCCTGCCCCTAAAATTTCGCCATTATTATCCGGACTAACAACTCAGCGATTTAAACTTAATTCTGCAGCTATTTGGCCAAAAAACACCCTTTTCGAGAAACCCTTGCCGTGCCAACTCATCCAGGATTTCTCGAGTTCGCTCTGCGCCTAATTGGAGCACCCGGCGCGCAAAACTTTAGGAAACGGAACCGCTACAACGTCTTCGCGAACGATGAAGGAAATTCCGGATGGTCAGGATTGGAACACCCAGGAAGTCGTCTTTAGAGTCGATTTTCATCATTTCTCCTTTCAAACCAGATAATAAATTGAGAATAGCCGGTTTACTTACAGGTTTTTCAATGCCCGTACAATCTCCATATCCGAAGGCTCGGCACACTGAAAGTAAGCCGGCTGGATCAGCTCCGGCTCCAGATCGAAGACATCGTTGCAGTAGCCCGGCTTGGTAATAGCGTACGTTTTTGGGATGCGTGCCAGCTAGCGTTTGTATTCCGTATTTACCATACCCTTCTCAGATTTTCCCAGGTGCGGAAGAACCATGTCGCGATCGGTGTCATCCCTGGTTTGAAACAGGAACAGGTTGGCGCAGGAAGAGAAAATGCCTTTGGACAGCGCCGAAACGGTCTGCGCCATCAGGTGCAGGAAGACACCGTACTTGCACCCATCCCGCCACAAGCTTTCCAAAATGGCCGGCACCGAGCCGGCAGCCGCATTGCTGTCGTTATCGGATGCAGCGTCACGATTTGATTAGCAAATCTCCACGCCCGATAAAACTTTGTTGGCTTCCTCAAAGAATATATCCATGCTCGGGAATTTCTTTCCGGCAGACTCTCCCCCCCGGCGCACAACCGCATCCGCATATTCTCTACCGGACAAAGTCTGGGTAGGCGTGTGAGAAGTCGGTAAACGAGACTGGAATATCCAGATTGAAATCCAGCAGATATTCAAGGACACAAAACCCGAGTTGAAACAGGCTCAAATCGCAGCGATCGGTACGATGAACAATCGTGTTGAGTTTCTGACCGAAAGACCAAAGTCCGGGTTGTGCAATCCAAAGATAAGCCTGGCAAGCAGCAATCATCAGTTTACCCAGGCGGCTTGGATCAGAAAGATGACTTTTATACAAATTGAAAGCTCGGCTTTTTTGGTCAGAAAAGAAAGTCTCAAACTCGCCATCTCCCAAAAAGATGACATCTGCGCCAGGTGGAACCAATTCTTTCACTGCGGTAACCAACTGAACGTGCCTTTCTTGCGAAAAATGCCCTTTCTTGCCAGAAATAACCAGCCAACCAATTGGCAAAG
>CAINXK010000129.1 GCA_903854805.1 uncultured Anaerolineae bacterium | reverse complement strand
AGTATAACAATGACAAATCGAAGCGGCTGCTTTGTCTAACCTACCGTTGACCATTACATTCTTAGATGAATTTCCTCTTATTTTAGCAGGTATTTACTCTTGGACACATTTACGTTTGGACCTGGTTCATTTCAACAGTGTATAAACTTACATATAACAACTCTGCACAGAGTCTTTATTTTGTCTGAACATGAATGCTAAGACAAAGCGCCAAAGTTTTACCATGCGCGGTTCCGAAAACATCCAGACCGCTTCGCTCTAAAGTACAACAACGCAACTTCGTGTACCATAAACCTATATTTATACTTTACCATAAATATGGTAATATATAAATATAGGTAAAATATGAAAACAACCATTGAAATTCCCGAACCGCTCTTTCGACAGGCAAAAGCCAAGGCTGCCATGGAAGGTCTTACCTTGCGCGACCTTTTCGTACGCGGGCTGCAATTGGCAGTCCAATCCCCATCAACTCCTACGAAACAACGCGCAGCTTTCCCTCTGATCCGCGCTGCTAAAAAAGCGCCGCGCCTAACTGATGAACAAATCTACATGGCCATTAACACAGATGAAGGACTCGTCTGATGGCAACGCTTTGTGACGTCAATTGCTTGTTGGCTTTTTGTTACGACCGACATGTACACCATCCCAACTCAATAACCTGGCTCGAATCGCAGGATGAATTGTCAGTGCTAATCTGTCGCAATACCCAGTTGGGCTTGCTTCGGTTACTAACAAATACAAGCGTTATGGGCAAGGAAGTCTGCAACTTGAAACAGGCTTGGACTATTTATGATACTCTAATGGGGGATGAACGGTTTGACTTTGCAACAGAACCCATGGATTTAGAGCAACACTTGCGCCGGTATACTGCCGGCGAACGGATTTCCCCCAAATTGTGGCAGGATGCATATCTCGCCGCCTTTGCACGTGCTGCCAAATACCATTTGGTCACTTTTGATGGAGGCTTTCAACAATATGAAGGATTACGCTTAACCCTTCTAGAAGCGTAGTTGCTTGATGGTTGCCTTTATCATGGCGGCAAAAAGATCTAAAAAGTGATTAGCACACCAGTAAGCATGTGGGACCAGAGCGTAACAAAATAATCCATCTACAGGTGCATACAGGAAGATATCATCATGATGTTACTACATTACGCTAGCACGATGTATATACGAAGTATGGCTATAAATTTCACAAACGGGGCATAGACGGCACAGGATAGAAAATAATCAAAAAGAACCGGATATTCGTCCCATCACCCCATCAGCCCCTTCGGCCTATACTGCACAGCGCCTTCGCCAGGAGCATGCGAAGTGAAACAATCCGCTAAATACGGTGTCTGAATATTCTCGCTCCCCCCAGATTCGCGACACAGGCAGTGCATACGCCCCCGCGCCAGTCTCATCCAATATGCGATAGTCCTGGTTCCAGCACGGGGCAATAGTCCTGGTTCCAGCACGGGCATACTTTTTAGAATCTACCTTTTATCATGGTGAGGCCCTAATTCGGCTTTTTCTGCCGGGCGAAAATTGGACCATTGGACTTTCAGGTTATGCCGTCTCATTTTTATTCTCGCATTGATTTATGCCGCCTCGGGTCATGATTTCCATCAATCGCGATCAACATTAAATAATTTGTATTTAGCTGCATTCGGACAATCGTCAATATCATGACCCACCTCGCCGCAGAACTGGCACCGTTTCGGTGGCCCCTGGTAGGTATTGCCAAAATATTTCTTGATGAAAGCGGCGATGTTTTTAATCAAAATTGTGGCAAAGTTATTCATCAGCACGGCCAGCATCTCCAAATTAGCCCGTAACACCACTTGCTCGGTTACATATTTCCATTTATGCCCTTCGGCCTATATTGCAGCGCCTCCGCCAGGTGCGGCGTCTGAATATGCTCGCTGCCCGCCAGATCCGCGATCGTCCGCGCCAATTTCAAAATACGATGATACGCCCGCGCCGAAAGATTCAACTGGCTCATTGCCGCTCGGATCAGACTATCCCCAGTCTCATCCAATTTACAGAATTTCCTAACTTCGGCCAGGCGCATATCGGCATTGCAGACGATATCCGTAGACTTGAAGCGCACATTCT
>CAINXK010000128.1 GCA_903854805.1 uncultured Anaerolineae bacterium | reverse complement strand
TGGCTGTCTCACAAGGCGCCAAACCTGAAGAATTGATCACCGCGCCCGCCGAGCGCAGCGCTAGCGCGCCCGAGTGGGTTTCCGCCGCAGAGACACAATCGACAGCCGCAAGCCTGCCTGTCGACGATGGCCTGAGCACCGAAGAACCGCTCTCGGCATTTGACTCAGCACCCGGCGCAGATGGCTCCGACCAGGACGATGAATTGGGCTGGCTTGAATCGCTGACTCGTACAAAAGCTGCAGAACCCGAAGAACTGAACATCACACCCATCGAAAGTGCAGAGAGCTTGCCCGATTGGATGTCAGAACTGCCTGAAGCAGACAGCCTGCCCGTCGCCGAAGAACCACTCTCCACAACAATCTCCATAACTGGTGAAAGCGCCTCAGACCAGGACGATGAATTGGGCTGGCTCGAATCGCTGACTCCTTATCAAGCAGCAAACCCCGAAGAAGCAGCCGCTGCACCGGTTGAAAGCGCAGAAAGCTTGCCGGATTGGATGACAGGACTGCCTGTAGCAGAAGACCTACCCGCCGTCGAAGAGCCAATCTCCGCGGCAACCTCCGCAGCCGACCAGGAAGACAACCTGGACTGGCTCGAATTGCCGGCCTTCTCGCAAACCACCAGCCCCCAAGAACCCACCACTCAACCCGTCTACCCCGAAGAGAGTGCCCCGGCCTGGGTCTCCAGTCTGCCGCCCGTTGATGAGCGTGAGGCTGAGATCCTGATCGACAACCAGACCCCGACTGCCGAAGCCGCCATCACAGCCCTGACCACTGGCGCCAGCCCAACCGACCAAGTAGAGGCGCGGGCCTGGCTCGACGCACTGGCCCAAAAGTTGGATGAAAATTCGTCCTCTGAGCCACGCGAGGCTGAGATCCTGATCGACAACCAGACCCCGGCTGCCGAAGCCGCCGTAGCAGCATTGATCTCGAGTTCAGGCGCCCGCATGCCCAGCCAGGACTCATCCCTCACCTGGCTCGATTCGCTGCCCCAGCTCAACGAAAATAGCCCGTCCACACCAACCGCTGACGATTTAGCTGCTGCACAACTCTCTGAGACCCGGCCCAACCGGCTGACCCAGACCGTCCCTACCCAGCCAGTTTCCAGCGCTGAAAGCCAACCGGAACCTGCAACAACAAGCCCGGATTGGGCCAAAGATCTGGTGCCTGTAAATCCCGAAACCGTGGAAAGTATGCCGGAACCAGACCTGCGGGAGCTTGGCACGGCATCAGCCGGATTTGCAGAAGAGATTGCGGCGGAAGAAGATTTTGACTGGCTCGGTGACTTGAGCCTGCCCGCTGCAGAGCGCACACCCCAAGTTTCAGAACCAGTGGACATCTCCACGCCTGAGGCAAATTCAGCCATTGTCAACCTTCCAGATGCTCCGGATGTCTCGCTCGACTGGCTTACCGGAGTCCCCCGGGAACCCGCCAACCTGGCAACCGATTCAGCTACCGACAGTAGTGAAGCTACTATGCTGGTAGAGCCCGCGCCTGATGAAATTGAACAGGCTTCGGATTGGTACGCCAGTCTGGCCGAGACTGACACAATCAGTCCCACGGAAACCATGCCCTGGGAACATGAGACCCCGTCTGCGGTCTCCCCTCTGGAAGAACTCACTCCAATTCCATTTGATCCGGATGAAGAAACCAGCGAACCCGCGCTCGAGCAACCCGGATCACAAGAATTCGCACATCTGCATTGGGAACCGGCAGACCTGGATCTTGAATCAGGTCAGACGAGCCCGTCCGCCCCGATAACCACGCAGCCTCAGTTCGAGCCTGATCCAATTACCAGTGAGCAGGATGAAGCCCCCGCCTGGCTGGCCAGCCTGGATGATGTCGAAGAACCTAAACCCGTCGAACCGTTGGTCTGGGAACCTGTTGCCAGTGCCAATGAGATGATGTCTTGGGAACACGAATCAACCCCTGAAACCGCGGTGCCCCTGCCGCAACCCAGCAGTGATATTGCCGAATGGCTTGACCATCTGGACAATCATAGTGAAGAAGATGACTCCGTGCCAAGTTCATCGACCTGGTTATCGCCAATCTCCGCGCCAGTTCAGCCGGCAGAAAAAGAATTGGAAGAACTTCCGGACTGGCTCAAGGATCCAGATGCCCCGGCCCAGGCGGCTCCCGCTCCAGACCACGAAACCACAACGGCTGAAAAGCAGCCCGAAGTATTAACCGTCCCCGCCAGCCCTGAGCCGGTCGTTGAAGCCATCCAGTCACCTCCCGAGGTCAAGCCTGAGGTCCAGCCCCAGGTCCAGCCCCGAGCTATACCACCCGGCAATGACAAAGATGCGCAAACCATGCAGAAAGCCCGCGAACTGCTCAAGAATAACAACCTGCTCGATTCGATGACCGAGTACTCCCGCTTGATCCGCAAGGGTAAAATGCTGGAAGAAGTTATTCATGACCTGCAGGAAACTGTTTACCGGCACCCGGTGGATGTCATTATCTGGCAAACCCTGGGCGATGCCTATTTCCGCGTGAACCGCCTGCAGGAGGCCCTCGACGCGTATGGCAAAGCCGAAGGCTTACTGCGCTAAACCGACTTGATCTCAAAAGGGCGTGTCGCGAGCGGCGCGCCCTTTTGTTATGGTAAAATCCTGCCCGGTAAATTACGATTTTTCAATGGAGGCTATAGTGGAACATTCTCTCGTTTTGGTGAAACCCGATGGAGTCCAGCGTGGACTGGTCGGTGAGGTTATCGCCCGCCTCGAACGGCGCGGGCTCAGGTTGGTGGGAGCAAAATTTTTACAAGTCAGCAAGGCGCTGGCCGAAGAACATTACGCAATCCATAAGGGCAAGCCTTTTTATGATGGCTTGATCGCTTATATCATTTCGGCACCAGTCATGGCAATGGTCTGGGAAGGCCCCAACGCAATTGCCGCCATTCGCCAGACCATGGGCGCCACACGCCCGTGGGAAGCCGCGCCTGGCACCATCCGGCATGATTTCGCCCTGGAAGTCGGCCGCAATATCACGCATGCATCTGACAGCCCTGAAAATGGTGAATTAGAAGCCGCTTTGTGGTTCAAGCAGGATGAGATCATCGCCTGGAGCCGCGAAAACGATAAATGGATCTTTGAAAAGTAGAATTTGGACCGAATCAAAAAGCCGTCCGGCAAAGAAACAACCGGACGGCTTTTTGATTCGAATTTGGAGTTACTGCACGTGCAGCAGGATCTTACCTTCCCGCCAGAGTTCTTCCAATTTGAAAAATTCCCTGGTCTCAGGCGCAAAACAATGCACGATAACCGATCCGAAATCAACCAATACCCAGCCGCTGGCGGCCTGTCCCTGCGAAACGCCCTTGATACCATAGGTCTCGCGAACTTGATCGACGACGCCATCAGCCAAAGCAGCCAGCATCCGGTCAGATGTGCCGTTGCAGATGACAAAATAGCTTGTAAACATGGCGACCTTTTCGAGGTCCATCAGGATAATGTTTTCGCCCTTTTTATCTTCGAGAGCTTCAACGATTGTATGAGCAAGTTCCAGTGTGTTCAAATTATTTCCTTTTCCTAAAGACCGGACAGGCCGGGTTAATTGCCCATTCGGGCGTTGAAGAGCGGTGTATACAGCGGACCGCCGGGACGCAGCTCGCTTTTGAACAAAGTCAGACTGCAGACGCTAAACGTACCCAGTTCACCGCTATTTTGTTCTGCCAGAGCACTGCGCAGCAAGGCCAGATCAGCAGGTTTCAGCGGTTCGCGGACGCGCCCGATGGTCAGGTGCGCAGAGAAAGACCTGGCTTCAACCGCATGCCCCAGGGGCAACATTGCGGCCTCGATCTGTCCATGCAGCAGGCCAAGATCCGGTGGAGCATTCAGACCAACCCAGATAATACGCGGCTGGCGCAAGTTTGGAAAACATCCGCTTCCGCTGACGTTGATCTCAAAAGCGGCCTGCTGCCTGCAAACTGCCTGGATGGCCTGTGCTAGCGGCTCCAGACCCTCGGGCTTAATATCTCCCAGAAATTTGATGGTCAGATGGGTGTTTTCAGGCGTCACCCAGCGCACGAGATTCCCAGCGCGCTGACGCAGGCTGGAAGTTTGAATAGCAATCGCATTTTTGATCTCGGCGGGAATTTCGATGGCAATGAAAATGCGCAGCAAAGTCATGGACGAGGCGTGTTAGGCCGAAGCGCCGGCAGCGGTCAATTTTTTGACGATTTCTTTCAGTTCGGTGAAATCCACAGGCTTGGTCAGATAAGCCGAAGCCCCGGCAGCTATTCCACTTTTAATGTCACTGGAAAGTGACATGGCAGATACAATGACGACGGGAATACTGGCCAGCTGCGGATCATGCATCATAAAACGCAACACATCAAGCCCGCTGACATCCGGCATCATCACATCCAGGATCACAAGAGCCGGTTTCTCAGTGGCAATCAAGTCAAGAGCCTTGGCACTGGTAAACGAGGTCAGCGCTCGGAAACCACTTACACGCATCATCTCCGCAAACATTTCCGCGATATCAGCCTGATCCTCAACAATAATAACAGTAGATTCTGACATAGACCAGTAAATATCCTCAGCAAAGCTATATCTAAAATAGCATACTTGTTCAGAAAAGGCAAGAGGAAAGTTTTTCAGGGGTGTGGCCTAATATTTCGGAAACCGCACCCAATATCCGGCTGATAAGGGAAATAATTTAGTTTAGCCAACTGAGTGGGCCTCCGTTGCGCGGGGACTCGAACCTCCAGCCTTATCATCCAGCATGGGCAGGTGCGCTACAGGAAAACAAAAACCGGCGCACGGCGTGTGCTACCGGTCTTTCAAAACGTGGTGGGCCCGGAGGGACTCGAACCCCCGACCTCATGTGTGTGATACATGCGCTCTAACCAACTGAGCTACGAGCCCATTACGTATGAGTGGAACCCCAATCCGACTTTACCATGTGTTCCATGGTGTTTCGACAAGCCAGGATACCAGCTGCGCGTCAGATTTTACCATCCTATAAGGCGATAGGCAAGATATATGAGGAGGCTATTTTTTGGTTGGTATGAATTTCCAGCAGAATTCCTTTGGCAAGGGGCAATATTCTAGCAGACTGTATCCAGAACAGGCAGCCACGCCGAAGGTGCGGCTCACGGATTGGCTGGCAGCCAGATGGGGCAGCTGATATTCTCGCTGTGCAGAGACAGGCGATGAATCGCGACCGGCTGCGCAAGAGGCTGGATGTAGAGATCGTTGCCGGAGCTGCCCAGCCCCAGATAGTCAATACTCTGGCTGTCAGGTGACCAGCCGCAAGTGTTCATAAAGAGCACATCTTCGGGGCGCGCCAATTTCTTCACAAAAGCCCCATCCTGGTTAAGAATGACAATATCGGACTGGTTGGCATTCGTGCGCAGGTCCACCGCCAACCGGGTGCTATTCGGCGACCAGTACAATTTATTGACATAACTACCCAACATACTCATTTTGAAGGAAACCAGGTCAGAGCTGGCGATGATGATGGTGCCATCCATATAGCCAATCGCGATGCTCTGCCCATCGGGCGATTGTGCGACTGCGTAGCTGGAAGGATCTGGCACATTCGCGCATAAATCACACTTCAGGGCTTTTTTTTGGCTGCCATCACTATTAATCACATACCAGACCTTCTGGTCATAATAATAGATCTGGCTGCCATCAAAAGACCAAAAAGCCGCCTGGGATCCCGGCAAGTTGTTGATTTTTCCAAAACTGTCTCCTGCGACGCTAAAGACAGTTTTGATGCGCGCATCGGTTGCAGACTGCATCATTAGCTTGTCACTGCTCGGCGCCCACTCCAGCAAGCCGCCCGAAAAGGTGCGGAGCGTTACTGTATGCGCAAGATCCAGGCTGCTGATGTAGAGACGTTTATTGTTGCAAGCGGTACTGAATAGTGTGCAGGTATACACCAGGATTTTATTTCCATCCGGTGATATCACAGATGACCAATAAGGAACGGTATCCGATTTTCCAAGCGCAGGAAAGCTGGTTTCGAATTGTGCCTTGCTGAGTATGACCTTGGAATTGGCCCCATCAGCAGAAATGAGCCGGAGTTCATTATCCGCCACAATCACCAGACTGCCGGTCAGCGTAACCGGAGTTGGAGCTGGTGTGTGGCTGGGAGTAGGCGTAGATGTGGCAGCCAGAGTCGGAACGGGTGTCTTTGTGAGCACCGGCAAAGGCGAGGCTGGCACTGGGCTGATAGTGGGCGCAGCAGATGTACACGCGCTCAGCAGGGCTAGCCAAACTGCAAATAAAACCAGGGGCATTTTCATCATAGCCTACCCTTACTCGAAAACGAATGCCACAGAATGAGTGCAGCAGGGACCCCGAAGCTGAATTTAAGGTGGCGGCAGAAAATTCCAAGGATTGACCTTGCTATACAAAGTATGCATCAGTTCGAAGTGCAAGTGCGAACCAGACGATTTCCCTGTGCTGCCCAGGGTACCGATAACCGTGCCCTGGTCCACGCTTTGCCCGCAAATCATGGCAATGCTATTCATGTGTCCATACAAAGACTGCCAGCCATTGCCGTGATCGATCATGACCATGTTGCCATAGCCCCAATCGTTCCAGCCGGCATAAACAATGACACCCGCATCCACCGCATACAGCGGTTCGCCGGTATTCCCGGCGATATCGATACCGCGGTGGTTCGTATCGGGCGAATAATCAAACCCGGAGAGATAGTGCTTGTTAGCCGGCCAGATGAAAGTCCCCAAGCCCACCGCGCCATCGCTAACCTTGCCACAAGAACCAGCCCCCATCACGCGCGCTACGGCCGGGTTTGTGCGTGTCACACCCACAGGCGCGCTCCAGGATGTATACGGGCGTGTCCCGCCTGGCACGATCAACCAGGTGCCCGGCTTGATATTTGGGTTAGAAAAATTACCGATGGTAGCCAGGTCAAGCTTATTGAGCGGATAGCTGATAATGTCTTCAGGGGTAACATTCAGCCCTTTAGCGACACCGTTCAAGCCATCCCCGGCCTGCCATTCATAATAATACCCATCCACCGGCAAAATATTCAATTCCGCGCCGATCGACAGGTTGTGCGGGTCGTCGCGCAGGGTGTAATAATTCCCAAACATAACCGATTGGGGCTTGAGATTATACTTAGCCGCGATACCGATGACGGTATCGCCCTTGGCAATGGTGTACTTGACGATATCCTGACGCGGACGATCGGGAATATTGGTATGCAGCAGGGCGATACGAGCCACCCCCCGGGTGCTGGCGGATGACAGCTCTGGCAGCATGGCCAGGTCAATCACGGGAACAGCAGTTGGCAGAACCACACTGCCGGCAGGAATGGCCGGCTTTGCTGTCTGGAAAACCGGACGCATCATCCAGACCACGATAAATACCAACACCAACGTCAAGACCCCGGTACCGATCCGTGCAACGATATCACCCAGACCCAGACGGGCTAACATTTCCAACCAGCCAGGCGAGCTTTGTCTTACTTTTTTCTGGATCAACTTTTCGGCCGGAGGCTCTTTCCCTTGTTCGGCCACTTCCTGAAATTCATCACTCATGTGCATGTCCTTCGAAAATCATCATAACATGCCCAAAAAAGGCCGTCAAGCAGACCATTAGAGACGGATTAATCCCAAAGGACCGAGCGAACCTAAACAACCATATTCTTGATCCCTGGATTGGTCAGGTGAATTCCGCCGATGATCACCAGGCAGATCACCCCACAGGCCAGGGCGGCCGATGGCACACCCCAGTTTTGCGCCATCCAGCCCACCACCAGGCTGCCAAAAGGGGCAATCCCCTGCAAGCCCCATAGATAGGTGCTGAAGACGCGCCCGCGCAAATAATCTGGCACTTCCAGCTGGATGAGAGTGTTCATGGTTGCCAGGGCCGTGATCGAGCCCCAACCGATCAGCACAAAGATCAGCAGAGCCACCGGTAGATTACGCGTAAAAGCAATTGCGAGCAGCCCGGCGATAAAAACAACCTGTCCGGCAGTCAGCAGCCGGCCCTTATTTTTAGGATTGAAGGAGGCCAGCCCAAGCGCCGCCACAAGCGCGCCAACACCCTGGGCGGTATAAAGGGCGCTGTTACGCGCCGCGCGCGCCGCTTCGGTATCCAGTCCCTGGGCCAGCACATCCCGCGCAATCACGGGGATCTGTTGGAGCAGCGGAAAACCCACAAAACCCAGCACAGCCGCCATCAAGATGATCATGGCAACCGACCGGGTCTGGCGAATATAGGCCTGCCCTTCGCGGAATTCAACCAGCCAGTTACGCGCAACGATGACAGGCGCAGTCTTGAAAGGTGTCCGCACAAAATTGAGGCTCACGATGATAAACAAGTAGCTGACACCGTTGACAAGAAAAGCCCAACCTTCTCCGCTG
This sequence comes from uncultured Anaerolineae bacterium, assembly GCA_903854805.1. The sequence goes on along the minus strand of CAINXK010000128.1, from coordinate 21,462 downwards.
CCCTGGATAAAGATCAGAAAAGGCGCAACCAGCGATGGTCCGATCACCCGGGCGGCATTGAAGATCGTAGACTGCAGGGCAATCGCATTCGGCAGCGATTCCTTGCCGACCAATTCGATCAACATGGCCTGGCGGGCAGTAATCTCGATGGCATTGGCGGTACCAAGCAAAAACGCCAGCGCCGCGATATGCCAGATCTGAATGACACCTGTCAGCGCCAGGAAGGCCATGATAAAAGCCTGCACCATCATCACAACCTGCATGGTGATGACCGTCTTGCGCTTATCCAGGCGCTCGACGAGCACACCGCCAGGTAGGGCCAGGATCAGGGTTGGCAAGGCACTGGAGAAACCGATCAGCCCAAGGTCGAAAGGCTTACCGCTCAATCGATAGGCAAGATACGGCTGGGTGGTGCTTTGCATCCACGTGCCGATTAAAGAAACGAATTGGCCAACCCAGAAGATCGTAAAATCTCTTGAAGCCAGGGCCGGATAACGCCGGGCAATCTCTTGTCTAATGAGCATGGTCCCAATCTTTGCAGCTCTGCACAGCGCATGGACAGGCAGGGCTGGTTTGAGGTTAAGAGAAATCCCGTTTGGGATCACGCGAGGATTTGTCGGCCGGGATTGGCGCAACAAGCTCAGGCCGGTCATTGGCCGGGCTGTTGACCAGGGTCGAGACCGGGTGAGCAGCCATTTCGGAGGCCGGATACGCTGTCAGCAGGTGCTGCAGCACTTCAGGTTTCTGCGGCTCCGGGTTCAGCCATTCTGCATAAGCATCAGAAGGTAGAATGACCGGCATACGGTTGTGCAGTCCAGACATGAGCGCATTCGGCTCGGTGGTGATAATGGAGCAGGATTTGATCTGTGACCCATCCGGCGAAAGCCATTCATCCCACAATCCAGCCAGGGCAAAGGGCTGTCCGGAGCTAAGCCGGATGTGGTATGGTATTTTGGACCTGGCACCGGGTTGTGCCTTCCATTCATAGAAACCATCTGCGAAAATGATGCAGCGCTTGTATTTATAAGCTCCGCGAAAAGCCGATTTCTCTGCCAGGGTTTCAGCCCGGGCATTGATCATATGTGCGCCAATCGAGATGTCTTTGGTCCACACAGGGATCAGTCCCCAGGAATAATAATCCGCTCTCAGCTTGCCATCGTTGGGCAGTACCAGCACCGGCTGAGAGGGAGCAATATTAAAGCGCGGTTTCAGGTCACTGGGAAATGCGAAATTTGGGAAAGCTGCCTGTAAATCGGCCGGATCAACCGCCAGGGTAAAACGTCCGCACATGGTATACCTCTTCTCAAAATGATGGATGAAACATTATTATGCGCTCTCAGCCACGCCCTTATTTCCTGTGTGGGCTCTCACTAACGCCTATCAGCCATGAGCTGTTTCAGCTATTTATGAGACTTGCGCGGCGTCGCCGTAGGCTCAAAGCCAAAGGGAGTCGGCGTGGGAGTCACTTTTCGTAACTGAGTAAAGAAGGTGAATTCAATCATCTCGCCAGCTTGTTTGACAGAACTCTCCGGATCGATGACCTGGTAATACGTCACTCCGGGTTGCAGGGGCACATCCCGGCCATCCTCATCTTCTAGCCGGATGGGTTGATCAACCAGGTCGCGACGCCACTTGACCTGCAGCATGCGCCCATCGCGGAATAGAAAAGCCTTGCCGCTGCCTTTCAGTTCAATATCCAGAAGCTGGTCAGCACGGTCGAACTCATTATGGAAGATATGTGGCACCACCAAAACGATGACGTTATTGGCGCTAAGCTGCTCACCAGTCAGGTTGTCAATATGGGCAGCGTAGGTTTCTCCCTGGGTAAAACTGGTGGCATCTGCCGCGTCAGAAAAACGCAGATATACCCGGTTGGTGGGGTCATACTCCCAATAATTGTAGCTGTAAATGGAATAATGAGTGCTAATCCTGTTGATAACCGGCAGCGCCTTGGGATACATCAAAGCCCCAAACATGGCAGCACGTAATTTCTGGCGGCTGTTATCAGAAAGCTTTGCGCCCACCCCGGCCGTATTTACAAACAGGCGATTCTCGGCATTCTTACTGCCACTGTCCCAGAGTGGCGGGAAATAGCTGTCCTGTTCTTCAAACAGAAAAGACCGCAGATCGCTCGCCAGCAGGTAATCTTCCACGCGCTTATCGGCATGACCATACACAAGCGCAGAGTGATACATGCGCATGATATATTCGTCAAAATAACGTCCCGAACGGACTGGTCCGGCGCGTTCAGCATTGCGCGCGTAGAAAACAGCAATGAAGCGGGTCAACCCATCTTCAATATAATACTCATAGACCAGGTCGGCGCGAGTCAGTCCAGTTTGATAGGGGCGCACCAGGCCACGCGGAAAGCTGCTGATCTTGACAGCCACCGGGCGGCGATTTAAGAGTTCAGGCTGCTCTGGCCTCAAACCAGTCAGCGGATCGGCGTCTGGCGCTAGGGTGATTGCATACTGCAGCATGGGCACGAGCATGCCCGGAGTCATGGTGGGCGTAACCGGCATGTCTGTTGCGGCGCGAGCAGTTGCAGAAGGCAGATAAATGACCGCCGGCGTGGGGGTAAAGGTCAGCGTGGCTGGCAGTAGCACCGGGGAAGGGCTTGAGACCGGGCTGGGTTTGCCAGCAGCAAGGGAGCGCAGATCCTGGTTGGCAAATACGCTCATACCCAGCAGACCGATAATCCCCAGGACAGCTCCCCACATGATCAGCGCGAGTGTTTTAAGATTCGATACCTTCATCGTCGGGATTATACCGCTTTCCGGGTATCTGCTTTCACAATCTCAAATCTGCAAATTAGACACTTATTCGGTGAACGGAATGGGCCTTTTTTGTGGAGTTTTGCGCCAGGAACAGGCGCAAAAACTCCACTGGCGGGGCAAACCGGCGATTATTATTCGCCCGAGCAGCAGAACCAGGTAGGTTAAGTGCTAGAACGAGGAGCTCGTGAGTACGCTTTAACAATGTCTCATTTCGGGCTCGGGTATCTCCTGAGCTGGCAGGGAATCACCGGGCTGATCTTGTTACGCAGAGAGCTGCGTGTGCTGGATAATAATTAAACCTGGATGCCGGTAAGTAGCCAGCACGGGGTAGGTAGAATGATTGAATGAGTAAAGGGGTTTTTGTAGTTTGCCAAAAATCGTATGTTGGAACTGCACTCCAAACATAGGCACAACTTCGATATAGGGAGACCTGGGCTCCACAGCCTGCAAACCTGATAAAATAAAAATCACCATGTATGTATTGATCACCCTGGTTTTATATACACTTGCCACCGCAACGATGATAGGTCTACGCCTGTCAAACTCTGCAACCAAATTTTCCTGGCTCGCATCAACTTTGGGCGCCTTTCTGGCCTGGCTCAGTTTGCTGGCCTGGCAGTTGGATTTGTCCAGGCGCTTTACCCCCAGCCTTTGGACACCAACCAGCCTGTTTTCCACATCGCCAGATCTATTTGCGGATCCTTATGCCTGGCTGTACGCCATCAGCCTGGCCGCCCTGGCCGCTGCAGTCGTGTTAACCTCGCCCGCGCGGGCTGCCAGCGTAGTCAACCCGGCTGCTTGGGCCGGAACGCTGGCTCTGGCAACCCTGGGCCTGCTGACCATCCTGGCAGACAACCCCCTTACCCTGGTGCTGGGCTGGACAGCAATCGACCTGACCGAATTCTTCAATACACTGCGCGCTTCCGATTCTCCTTCCCTCAGCGAACGAACAGTTGTTTCATTCACCATCCGTGCAGCCGGGACAGGCATTGCACTCTGGGCCAGCGTGATCAGTGCAGCCAATGGGCAAACCTTTCTTTTTGAAACTGCCACTTCCCAAACCAGTATGTACCTGCTGCTGGCCGTTGGCTTGCGTCTGGGCGTCTTGCCACTACACCTGACTTATCGCAGTGAACCCGTCCTGCGCCGTGGTTTTGGAACTTTCCTACGCCTGGTAACAGCCGCCAGCAGCCTCATATTACTGGCTCGGCTACCCGCATCCGCCCTGGCAACCACACTCTCGCAGAACCCTTACCTGCTGATCCTGGTGGCCCTTGCGGCGCTTTACGGTGGATGGATGTGGCTCATGTCGCCTGATGAACTCAGTGGACGACCATATTGGATCATCGGCATGAGCGCGCTTTCATTTGCCGCCAGCCTACGCGGAAGCTCCGCGGGCAGCGCAGCCTGGGGTTCCGCCCTGATATTGTTTGGTGGTATTTCCTTCCTGTATTCATCCCGCGATAAAAGACTGACGCGCCTGTTGGCCGGCTTGGGGATCCTGCTGCTGGGCCTGCCATTCAGTCTGACAGCCACCGGTTGGACAGGAGATTTCATCTGGCCAGTGCTTTTCTGGCCGCTCTTCCTGGTGGCCCATCTTTTCCTGGTGGCTGGCTATTTGCGGCACCTGTTTCGCCCCGGTGAAACGCTATATGGGGAACTTCCCACCTGGGCCCAAGGTGCCTATCCGTCTGGATTGGCACTTCTGGCGCTGACAGCCGTGCTAGTGGGGGTCTGGGGTTGGCCGGGTGCCGGGCAGCCTGGAATCTGGGCTGCATCAGTCATACTGATCGCCCTGGGTGCGCTGATCGGTTTTGCAATCTGGCGCTTCAGGCGATTTGCGCCAGCAGAAAGACCAGCGCCCAGCAATGCTGCCCCGCAAACATCCCGCTTCGGAGACTTTCTGGAGCTGTTGGCACGTGTATTTTGGGCAATCTACCGCCAGCTAAGGAATTTGCTCGGCATGGTCAATGACCTGCTTGAAGGTAATGGAGGCCTGCTCTGGACCCTCCTGTTGTTGGTGCTGTTCATCACCTTCTTCCGAGGTCGCTAATGCCCAGTCCGGTTCTATGGATCGCATCGGTGTCATTGGCCGCCAGTTCAGCAGGCTTGCTCATCAGCCGCAGTTGGCGCTGGAGCCTGGGTTTGCTGGCCCTGCAGTATTTCGCCTCGTTTTGGCTGAGCATGGCGCATTGGCAACTCAGCATGGCCGCCACGGTGCTGATTTCAGGCTGGATGTCCGCCACTGCATTGGGCATAACCCAGCTCAACTTAAAAGAAAGCCTAACCGACGAATCTTCCTGGCCACAGGGCAGTCTCTTTCGCATGTTCGCCGCCGGTTTGGTCCTGCTGGCCGTTTCAGCCGCTGCCGGAAGCGTAACTACCTGGCTGCCAAACAGCTCTCTGCCACTCACCTGGGGCGCCCTGGTTCTGATCGGTCTGGGGCTTTTGCACCTCGGTATAACCCTTCAACCTTTACGTGTCATTATTGGGTTGCTCACCACCCTGCTGGGCTTTGAAGTCCTGTATTCGAGCATCGAAAACTCCATCCTCGTGGCAGGTTTGCTGGTGGTCGTCACACTTGGCCTGGCACTGGCCGGCTGCTACCTGTTGATCATGGGAGAACAAAGCCTATGAGTGCCCCCCTGGTCTGGATTGCCGCTCCGCTCGGCTTCGCTGTGATCCTATATCTTCTGCCACGGGAACGTTGGATCACCTACCTGGGCAGTCTGTTTACCTTATTCTTGACCGGCCTGGCTTATTGGCTGCCTCCCGATTCTGCCCAACGCCTGGGAACCATCTCAATCAGGATTGACTCAACCCTGGCCATCTTTGGGCGAAAGATCAGCCTGAATGCCACAGACCAGGTCATCATCATACTCGTTTACGGGATCGGCACGTTCTGGTTCTTTGGCACATTTGCCACTGGCAACGCGCGGCGTATCATTCCAGTAAGCCTGGCAATCATCGCCCTGCTGGTGGCATCTCTGGCTGTCGAACCATTCTTATACGCCGCCCTGTTGATCGAAATGGCAGTATTGTTGTCCATCCCTCTGCTGGCTGAACCTGGCCAAAAACCAGGTCGTGGTTTGCTACGCTTTTTAATTTACCAGACCTTCGCGATGCCCTTCATCCTGTTTGCCGGGTTTTTGCTTTCAGGTGTTGACGCTGGCCCGGCAGATATTGTGCTCATCGCGCAAGCCGCCATCATGTTGGGTTTGGGCTTTGCCTTTTTGCTATCCATATTTCCACTGTACACCTGGATCCCGATGCTCTCAGAAGAAACCCTGCCATATTCGCTCGGGTTCATCCTGACCATCTTCCCGGCTTTTAGCCTGGTATTTGGATTGAATTTTATTGATCGCTACTCCTGGCTGCGCGATTACAGCAACATGGATAGCATCCTGCGTTTTGTTGGCCTACTAATGATGGTCAGCGCAGGAACCTGGGCGGCCTTTCAGCGGCACCTGGGTCGGATCTTTGCCTATGGCGCGGTTTCGGAAACCGGTCTGGCCCTGCTGGCCTTGAGCCTACCCGATCGCCAGGCTGGCTTGCAGATCGTTTTTTATCTGCTGGTTCCACGCGCGCTGGCCTATGGCATCTGGACGATTTCGCTCGGTATTCTAAAAACCCACGCCCCCGATTTAAAATTCAGCAGTCTGTTGGGGCTTGCCAGAAGATTTCCGATCGCCAGCGCTGGGGTGGTAATGTCGAACCTGGCCCTGGCAGGCACACCACTCTTCGCCAATTTTCCTGTCAGGCAAGCATTATGGGAAAAACTTTCGGTGCAATCCTTCTCTGCAGCAATCTGGTTTGGGTTGGCCAGCCTGGGCTTATGGACAGCCGCGCTGCGTTCCCTGGCCATCCTGACAATTGCCCCCGAAAACACACTCTGGAAATTAGAAGAAACCTGGAGCCAGCGCATCTTCATCGGAATAGGCCTGGTCATACTCCTGGGTTTTGGGTTGTACCCCCAATGGGCACAGCCTTTCCTGGCAAACCTGCCATTCATGTTCGAACACTTGGGGAAATAAAGCTTCCCAGGCAAACTGGCGCGAGCTTCGCGCTCCATTTTTACCATGCTATAATCGATGCGCTGTTCCCGGTCAATATTTCCCCAGTTCCCTGGCCCGGCGGAATGATGACTCCACGTGGAGAATAAGATATATGAATATTGAAGACCTCGCAAAAAAAATCGATTGGCTTGAAAAAGAACATCGCAAAGACCGCGCTACCATCTCCGATCTCCAAGAGAAAGTTGTGAGCTACGAGGGTACCTTCAGCTTGTTGCAAAACCAGCTCAAAGAATTAAACTCAGATCTTACCCGCTACAAGTCCACCGGCGCCCGGCTCGATCAGTTTGACACCATGGTGACGCAATATCGCGCAGAAGTCACCAAGGCGATTGACGAAATGGAAAAACGCCGCTTGAAACACGAACGAGATATTGAAGATCGGCGCCGGATGGAGATCGATGTCATCACGAAATCGTTAATCGAGGTACGCAGCGGTGTCGACAATCTGCAGGAACTTCGCCGCGGACTGCAGGGACGCATTGAAGAAGACCTGCGCCTCGCCCGCGTGATCGGCGATCTTGAAAAGAAATTGGATGAATTTACCCACAGCGATGATGAAATTCGGCGCAGTGTTCGCAGTGTCGATGAAGCCCGCCGGTTCGATATCAAACGTATCACCGATATCCAGGGCGAGCTGGGCTCCATTCGAAAACGCACTGAAGATGCCCGCGAAAAATCAGATCTTAACTCAGACAGCCTGCACCAACTCGATAACCGCATCAACGAACTGCTGGCATCTGAATCTGACCGCCGCCAGGCACAGTTGGCTTTCATTGAAGTGCAGAGCATGTCGATCGTGGAGAGAGATCGCGGCTGGAAAGAAATCCAGACCCGCTTTGAAAGCTTCAGCCGTCAGAATTCCAATATTGACCAGCAGCTGGTAGCCCTGGAAGATACCCAGCGTTCGGTCAAACGCTCTCAGGAAGCCTTCGATGAAATGAACACCCGCATCGAGCGCCGCATCAACGAAATCACCGAGATCCAGCGCCTGACCGAAGAACGCTTCCGCCAGGAATGGGTTACCCTCAAGGCTGACGACCAGAAGCGCTGGACAAATTACACCCTCACCCAGGATGAGTGGGTCAAAGATCTGCGGGTTGAACTTGAAAAGCTCAACCAACGCATCGCCACACTCGACGATGTCTACCAGTCTCTGCAGGATCTGATCCAGCAGACCACCGAAACAACCGAAGTCCAGCTGCAAGAATTGATGAACTGGAGCCACGAATATCTGACCAGTTACGAACGCATCATGGGACGCTCGCGCCCAACCAGATAATCCCCCAGGGGCGACCAGCCGGTCGCCCCTGAACTTATGACCCGATTTGCCCCGAGCAAATCACCATTGCACGGGAAGGACCACCATGCGCGTTATTGGCACAGCCGGCCACGTTGACCACGGCAAATCCACCCTGATCGCTGCCCTGACCGGAACGCACCCCGACCGTCTAAAAGAAGAGCAGGAGCGGGAAATGACCATCGAACTTGGCTTTGGCTGGATGTTTTTACCAGACGGCCAGGAGATCGGTATTATTGACGTTCCCGGACATCGCGACTTCATCGAGAATATGCTGGCAGGCGTGGGTGGCATCGACGCCGCACTACTCGTCATCGCCGCCGACGAGGGCGTCATGCCCCAAACCAGGGAACATCTGGCCATTCTTGATCTCCTGCAAATCCAGAGGGGCCTGGTGGTCATTACCAAAGTGGATTTACTGGACGACTCTGACTGGTTGGAAATGGTCGAAAGTGATATTCAGGCGGTCCTGATGGGCACAGTGCTGGACGCGCAGCATACCCGCACCGTGCGCGTCTCTGCCAAAACCGGTCTCGGCCTGGAAGAATTAAAACGCGCCATCAGTGACCTGCTGCGCGATACACCCCCACGCCTGGATCTGGGACGACCGCGCTTGCCCATTGACCGGGTTTTCTCAATGCCCGGTTTCGGCACAGTGGTCACGGGCACCCTCAGCGATGGGCATTTGTCGATTGGGGATGAAGTCGAAATCCTGCCTGGCACGCCAGGCAAAAAAGGGCGGGTGCGTGGTCTCCAGACCCATAAAAAAAAGGAAGACAGCTCCACTCCCGGCAGCCGCACGGCAGTGAATCTCTCCGGGCTGGCAGTCGATGATGTTGCCCGGGGTGATGTACTCGTCACGCCCGGACACTATCAGCCCACTCGGCGCCTGGATGCCCGGCTGCGCCTGCTTAAAGATCTGTCCGCAGGGCTCAAACACGGCACCGAGGTCAAGGTATTCGCTGGAACATCTGAAACAATCGCCAATGTGCGCATCCTGGGGGCAGAAACTCTCAACCCAGGGGATGAAGGCTGGATCCAGCTGGAACTGCGCGACCCGCTCGTGCTGGTACGCGGCGACCGCTACATCTTGCGGCGACCATCACCCGCAGAGACCCTGGGCGGAGGGCAGGTGCTGGATCCGAACCCCAAACAACGCCACAAACGCTTTGACGAGAGCCTGATAAAAAGCCTGGAGGCCCTCTTACAAGGCAGCCCGGCTGAAGTGCTGTTCCAGGCAGCACTGGCCCTGGGAGCAGCCAGCGTCCGCGAAGTAGTGGCCAAAGCCCGGCTGGAACCCCAACAGGCGCGCACTGCGCTCGACGAATGCATCCAATCCGGCCAGTTGGTGGCGCTCGGAGGACAACAACCGACCCTGGAATCGGAAGAACTGATCATCGCAGCCCCGCACTGGACCAGCCTGCAGGAGAACATCCTGAAGTCCCTGGCAGATTTCCACACATCCTGGCCACTCAAACGCGGAATGCCGCGCGAAGAACTGAAAAGCCGCCTAAAAATAAACGCGCACCTGTTCAATGCCGCGCTCAAACGCAGCACGCCGGAACTGCAAGATGGTGGCGCCTGGCTGGCTCTACCAGGGCATACCATCCGCTTTTCAGCGGCCCAACAGATAAAAGTGTCTGCTCTATTGAAGAAGTTTGAGACAGCACCATTTACGCCACCATCCATCAAAGAGTGCCAGGTTGAAGCAGGCGAGGATGTATTTACCGCCCTGCTGGAACTGGGCGAACTGGCGCAGGTTTCACCCGAGGTGGCATTTCGACGCGCCGATTATGAGCAAATGGTAAGCCGTGTGCGCGCGGCAATTTCTCAAAATGGCCAGGTCACGGCAGCCGAGGTGCGCGATATGTTTGGCACCAGCCGCAAATTTGCGCTGGCTCTGCTGGAACATCTGGATGCGATTGGGATTACAATTCGGGATGGCGATTTCAGACGTTTGCGCCGCTGACGATGCGCGCCTGTGCCGCACTGAAAATCTGGAGAATTCATAATGACCAATGATCCAAGCCTTTTAAGCAGTGTTATCCTGATCCTGGTAGCCTTTGGTGGCGCTTTTTTGGCTGCGCTCTGGCTGGCATTGGTGATCTGGACCTGGCGCGATATTCGCAACCGCGCCCGCGACCCACTCTCCCAGGCGCTGGCCGTCCTGGTGGTCGCTGTGCTTAACCTGCCAGGTATGCTGGTCTACCTGATTCTGCGCCCCGCACACACCCTGGAAGAAGACTATCAGCGCACCCTGGAAGAAGAGGCTCTGCTGGCCTCGATTGAAGATCAATCAGTTTGCCCCGGATGTGAGCGGCGAGTCCGTGACAACTGGCAGGTTTGCCCAAACTGCCATACTCTCCTGATGAAGAGCTGCCTGCAATGTGGAAAACTGATGGAACTGCCCTGGAACATTTGCCCATATTGCGGCACCCTGGCCCCAGGCATGAAAAAAGAAACCGAGCTGAAAGAACACAGCGAAAGCACTTGATCGCTGAAAACTTGCAGCTCTGGCCGTACTTATCAGCTACTCTGCCTCTATAAAATCCTGATTGACCTTTATTACCCTGGCTTCAGCACATTTAATCCACTTTTGAACACCTTAAGGACCCAGACTATGAAAATTTCAAAGATCAGCCTGTTCCCGCTTAACATGCCGCTTATTTCACATTTCGAAACATCTTTCGGCCGCATCCACGACCGCGAATGCGTGCTCGTCAAAATGGAAGCTGATGGTCTGGTTGGGTGGGGCGAATGCGCCGCTGACCGCGATCCTGGTTATTCATACGAAACCACGGGAACGGTCATGCACATTCTCGAAGACTTTGTCCTGCCGCTGCTGATCGGACAGGATGTGCTGGATGCGGACGATTTCCAGCGCCGCATCAGCCAGATCCGCGGACACCACCTGGCCAAGGCGGGTGTTGAAATGGCCATCTGGGATTTAATTGGCAAACGTGATGGCAAATCCCTCAAGGAAATGATCGGCGGTCTGAAGGACAAAATAGATGTGGGTGTTTCTGTTGGGCTCCAGGATACCACCGCAGAGCTGGTCAAGGTGGTGGATGGTTACATCGCCAACGGCTACCGGCGCATCAAGCTCAAGATCAAACCAGGCCGCGACCTGAGCGAAGCCGAAGCCATTCGCAGAGCCTATCCTGATATCAAACTCCAGGTGGATGCAAACTCGGCTTATAGTCTTGAAACTGCACATGTGCTTAAACCGCTCGACGATCTGAATCTGCTGCTGATCGAACAACCGCTCTACGAGGACGATATCTGGGATCACCGTCTGCTCCAAAAACAGCTGCGCACCCCCATTTGCCTGGATGAAAGCGTAATTTCACTGCGACATGCGCGCTATGCCATTGAAATGGAAGCCTGCCGCATTATCAACATCAAACCGGGTCGGGTGGGTGGCCTTAGCCAGGCAGTTCTGATCCACAATCTTTGCCAGAAGGCCGGTATACCGGTCTGGTGTGGGGGCATGTTGGAATCCGGCATCGGCCGCGCCTCGAACCTGGCGATTTCATCGCTGCCTGGATTCAATTTACCGGGCGATATATCGGCTTCCGACCGGTACTACACCCGTGATGTAACCTTTGAACGCTTCAAGCTCAACCCCGGCAGTACCATCGACGTTCCCACCGGCCCCGGCCTGGGAGTAACGGTCGATGAAGCCGCCGTGGAAGAATTTGCCTTCGGCGAAGTGATCATCGAATAAGACCCAGCCTTCATCTGCACATTCCGAAATGAATACTCGGGGCATAGCCAACCGGCTGCTGCCCCGAGTATTTTTGTTTATCCTGTTCTTCCTGTTGAGCTATTCCGCGCTGATCAGCTCACCGTCCCCGGCGGCGCCAACGCTGCTCCAGCCAGGGCGATCCTGGTCGGTCAGTAAAATTAGCGGCTGTACATTTACCAGGATTGATCTTCGGCGATCGTCTTCAAAAAAACTTCGGCCAGTTTTGGATCAAGATGCGTGCCGAGGCTTGCCTGAATATGCTTAATGGCCTTCTCACGACTCCAGGCTTTGCGATACAGCCGGTCCGAAGTAACCGCATCCCAGATATCCACAAAAGCAAAGATCCTGGCCGCCAAGGGGATATCCTCACCCAGCAGTCCCCGCGGATATCCGCTGCCATCCCACCATTCATGATGCGCATACGGAATATCCAGCGAACCCTTCAAAAAGCTGATCGACTTGATCATATCGTAGGCCAACTGCGGGTGCTTACGCATCAGTTCCCATTCTTGTGGGTCAAGTGGACCAGGTTTTAAAAGCACAGAATCGGGCACACCCAGTTTGCCAACATCGTGCAGCAACGCCCCCCGCCACATATCAACAAGCATCTCACCCCCAATTCCCAGGCGGATCGCCATGCGGCGGGTCAAATCTGCCACGCGCAAACTATGGCCTTCAGTTTCTTTGTCACGTAAATCGACTGCCACTCCCCAGCCTTCCAGTGTGTGATCATAAGCATCGGTCAATTCACGATGAATAAAGGCGTTTTGCAGCACTGTGGCCGCAGAATTTGCCACCACAGCCAGAAGCCGGGCATCTTCATCATTAAACCGGTTCAGCTCCGTAGATTGGACCTGCACTACCCCCAGCACGTTATTATTGGATAACATCGGCACATACAGAGCCGAACGCGGGATCTGACCTGAGCCGACCAGCTGCCCCATATTCTGGGCACCACCACGGTGCGCCACCAAGTCGCCAATGATGAACGGTTCACGCTGGAGAATAGCCTGACTTTGGGTGGCTTGAGGCGAATGATCCAGAGCTATTGTTGGAAATTCATCCGTATTTTGCTCTTCACCATTGATCACCGCATAAGCGCAGGTAATTTGCTCAACCTCGGGATGATAATTGGAAATATATTGTGCATGTACATCCGGAAAAAGCCGGTGGACCGCCTGCCCCAAACGCCTGAAAATTTCTAGCATATCCAGGCTTTCACCCAGTGTGCGCCCAATATCGCTGATAACTTTCAATTCTTCCACATAGCGGCGCATGCGCTGGTCTATATCAACCGGGACCGGATCGGATGAACGCACCGACTCTTTCTCAAGCACAACTCTCAGGACAACATGGATACCAGTCAGTTGGTGCCCATGGTCATAGACATCGTTAAAATTTCCCTGCACCCGAAAGATATTCCCATTTCGACGGCACATACGAAACTCGGCTTGCAAGGGATGCCCCTCACAGAGCATGCTCGCAACAAATGGCCGATCTTCGGATGAAACAATGCTAAGAAACAGCCCCGGGTCGCTGTAAAATTCTTCCTGAGTATATAAACTCAGATTGACGATTGCCCGGTTAACATACACCAGCCGGCAATCCGGATCGAATCGGAAGCTACACACAACATCCGTAATATTTTCAGTTAATGCGAATAAATCCTGTGAGGAAAAAACCTCTTGCATTTTTATTCCTTAATCACACCCAGTAATCCATTATAAAGTTACGGCCCCACATAATAAATATGTTAACCCAACCACAGGGTGTCACATCTTGCGTAATCATTTTACCCCCTTTCCTGCGCCTGCACACCAGATTGTTATGATCAGGGCGCGATTCGAAATTTCGGTAAATGCCAGGTTTCTGGGCTCTTTCAAAGGGGTTGCCCATCGAAAATATGCGTTGACTGGCAGAGAAATGAGGGGTCCGGGCTGGAATGGACCGCCCTCGCTCCGCATGTGCCTGGCCCAGGCAGCAGCCACTCATTCCATCCTGGTTAAGAACTTATGCCTCTCCTACCACGGTAAATTTTGTACGCATGGCATCTGCCCGCGCAATTAAAATGGCAGGGCGGGCGCACTTTGCGCACCCGCCCTGCCCGAATAAATGAACAAACTATTTGCTATTCAACGCCGCAACGCCGGGAAGTTCCCGACCTTCCAAAAATTCGAGTGAAGCACCACCGCCGGTCGAGACATGCGTCATCTGCTTGGCAACGCCCGCCTTCTTGACAGCGCTGGCGCTATCGCCACCACCGATGACGGTGATCGCGCCGGATTCAGCCAACAGCTTCGCCAGAACAAAGGTACCTTCAGCAAATTTGGGGAACTCAAAAACACCCACTGGGCCATTCCAAACAATCAGCTTTGCGCCGGCCAATGTTTGCTTATACATCTCAAGTGTCTTCGGACCAACATCCAGCATGCGCCAACCAGCCGGGATCTTATCAACATCCACTATCTGGCTGTTGGCCTCGGCATCAAACTTATCAGCCACAACAGCATCCACTGGCAAAACCAGCTTATCTGCAACACGTGAAAGGATAGCTTTGGCCGTCTCAAGCGAGGTAGATTCCACCAGGCTGTCTTGCATATTCAGGCCTTTGGCCGCCAGGAAAGTATTGGCCATGCCGCCACCAATGATGAGCTTATCGCATTTGGACAACAGCGTTTCCACAACCAGGATCTTATCGCTGATCTTCGCACCACCCAGGATGGCAATATAAGGGTGTTCCGGGTTGCTGACTGCACGCCCCAGATATTCAAGTTCCTGTTCCATCAAAAAGCCGGAAACAGCCGGCAGGAAACGGGCAATGCCCTCGGTGGATGAATGTGCGCGGTGCGCCGACCCAAAAGCGTCGTTAACGTACACATCGCCCAATGCAGCCATTTTCTTGGCCAGCTCCAGATCATTTTTCTCTTCGCCCGGGTAGAAGCGTGTGTTTTCAAGCATCATCACTTCGCCTGGCTTAAGCGCAGCGGCCATTTTTTCCACTTCCGGTCCGACACAATCCGGGGCCATGATGACTGCCTTGCCCAGGTGCCCGGCCAATACTTCCGCGGCAGCCTTCAAGCTGAACTCGGGATCCGCGCCGCCCTTGGGGCGACCGAGGTGACTCATCAAAACCAGGGAAGCACCCTGTTCGAGCACGTACTTGATGGTAGGTAAAGCGGCTTTGATGCGCTTATCGTCAGTGACAATACCCTTATCCATCGGAACGTTAAAATCGACGCGCATGATAACGCGCTTGCCTTTGAGATCGATATCTTTAACAGTTTTCTTATCCATAATTTCCTCGCTAAATCAGGAAAATGGCAGATTGGCAACTTTGGAAAGCTGGATACCAGCGAACCAGGTCCTGGCAGGGCACAAACTGGAAAATTGGGTTCTCCAATCTTCCCACCCGCCATTCAGCGATTACAGATCAACCAGCGTACCTCGCAACCAATCTACCATCTTACCAGCGCGCCAACTACAGGCTCTTCGCCATCAACGCTGCCAGATCGGCAGTGCGGCAGGAATAGCCCCACTCGTTATCGTACCAGGTCACAACCTTGATAAAGTTGCTTCTGTCTTTGCCCAGCACCGAGGTAAAGGGCAGATCGACGGATGAAGAGTGTTCGTCACCCTTGAAGTCGATCGAGACCAGGGGTTCGTCAATAGCTGCCAGGATGCCCTTGAAGCGTGGCAGTTTGGCAGCATCGCGGAAGGCCTGGCGCATCTCTTCGGTCGTGGTTTCCATTTCAAGCTCAGCAGTGAAATCAACAACCGAGACAGTGGGGGTTGGAACCCGCAGAGCATAGCCATCAAACTTACCCTTCAGGTCTGGGATGACCAGGGAAATGGCTTTGGCTGCGCCAGTGGTGGTTGGGATGATGCTCACGCCAGCGGCGCGGGCACGGCGCAGGTCTGAATGTGGCAGATCCAGGATCTTCTGATCGTTAGTGTAAGAGTGGATGGTGGTCATGAAAGCGCGTTTGATCTTCCACTTATCATGCACAACCTTGGCAGCTGGTGCCAGGCAGTTCGTGGTGCAGGAAGCATTCGAAACGACATGATGGATCGCCGGATCATACTTTTCTTCGTTGACGCCCAAAACGATAGTCAGATCTTCACCTTCGGCAGGGGCTGAAATGATGACCTTCTTAGCGCCGCCCTTGGTGATATGGTTCTCGGCACCCTTGACTACTTTGCCCTTCTTGTTGACACCATCAGACTTGACGGTGAAGATGCCCGTGGATTCGATCACGATATCGATGCCCAGGCTGCCCCAGGGAATATTCGCCGGATCAGTTTCCTTGAAGACCTTGACGGTCTTTCCATCAATAATCAGAGCATCGCCCGCAACTTCTACGGTTCCATCAAAGCGGCCGTAATTTGAATCGTATTTTAGTAAATGCGCCATGGTGGGCACATCACCGATATCGTTGAATGCAACCACTTCGAGTTCTTCGGGATACCGATCACGGATTGCCTTAAGTACCTGGCGGCCGATGCGGCCGAAACCGTTAATACCAACTTTAATCGTCATTGTAAACCTCCTCAGGTTATGATTGTGAATTTTTACACAATTGGATATTCTACCACAACACTTTGTTTTGCGCTGTCCGCATTTCTGAAGTCTGAGGCAAATAGTGCCTAAACAATTTTATCATCTTAAAGACAGTCGAGTTTGATATATTTTTAGTCAGTGGAAATTCAATATTTCAGCCCTTGTTTTCCGCAGTAATACTCTTGTACGTGCATACCAGTTGCCCCACAGACCCCACAAATATAATGTGAAAACCATCCACTTTGGCAATGTAAGATTAACCGCTGTGCTATGAACTGGCAGCAATTACTGACGGGTATCCAGCTCTGAACTTAACCATCACAACCACTGCCAGTAAATGATTGCGAAGCGATGGGAGCCGCGTTGGGTAAAAAGGTTTTTTAGTGCCAGCAAACCCTTGAGTTGCACATGAGGCAGTCCCGCGCAACAATAAACCGGGCGATCTCCTGCCAGGTCAGAAGATACCCCAGCTCGGGTATCACAGCTATACGAAATTTTGACATTGTCAAAATTGATAACAGGAAAGTAGGCCTGGCATACCAACCAGGCTTTTAATCTCGCAGCACAAGCTAAGCAACGTTCAGGTCTTGGGCTGGGAAATTCCCCAGCTATTCAGCATTCACAGGCTTCAAATGGCGCCGGCGTTTACTCAACCAATGGACCAGTACGCTCGTAGACAATATCCATCAGGGCCTTGGCAAGCTTGTCAGAGTCATGCCGCCATGGCTGTGCGCTATTCAGCAAATCTGTCCCATAAATGGGATATTTTGCTGAACGCTCATCGATAATGACCCATTCCACCCCGGCCGGCAGCTCGCCATCATAACGATTATTGCATACGATCACATCAAACAAACCGCTGCCAATATGTTCTTCCAAGGCAAAGATATGATCGCCGACCCCATAAGCACTGGTTTCGCCGGGCTGGGTGGCAATATTTACCACGTATATTTTCAGGGCCCGGCTGGAGTGCAGCGCCGCCAACAGATCAGGCACAAGCAGGTTTGGCAAAATACTGGTATAGAGACTGCCCGGCCCGATCACCACCAGGTCCGCGGCCAAAATGGCCTGAATAGCGGGCGGAAAAGCCGGCGGGTTGTTGGGTTCCAGGTAAACATGACGAACACGGCCTGGCATTTCAGGGATGTTGCTCTCACCCTTTACACGGATCTGATTGACCAGGTTGGGCACCTGCACATCAGCAACCAGATGAATATCATGCAGCGTGGCAGGTAAGACACGACCATGCACAGAAAGCACCCGACCTGATTCAGCCACGGCCTCTTCAAAGCTGCCGGTCACATCCACCAGCGCCGAAATGAACAGGTTGCCAAAAGAATGTCCACCCAACCCTGAATCATCATTAAAACGATATTGGAATAACTGTGCCAACAGGGCTTCGTCATTGGAAAGCGCGGCCAGGCAGTTACGAATATCTCCCGGCGGCAGAATTCCGAGACTCTGGCGCAGACGGCCAGACGAACCGCCATCATCAGCAACAGTCACAATCGCGGTCAGGTTATAAGTATATTCCTTCAGCCCACGCAGCAGGGTCGCCATGCCGTGCCCGCCGCCCATTACCACTGTACGCGAGCCGCGCTCACGGCGACGAAAATCGGCGATTTGATCGATCAGGCGGCGATCCTTGCGCAGGAAAGGATTCAGCAAGGCCCGATTCATGCCCCATAGTCCCCAGAGTACCAACCCAAAGCCCACGCTGAGAAAGACGGCGACCCTGATCGGACGAGGCAGAAAGCGCAAGCTGGCAACATCCAAAACTGGCAGCAAATCTTCCCCTGGCGTTGTGCGATAAATATCCAACAGATAATAAGCGACACCCACCCCAAGCAAGGTGATCCCGGTCAGCATCAGCCCAAACCAACGTTTTACTCCCAAACCTGGCATAAGCCAGCGCAGGATGCTCGTAATTTCGCGTTGAAGTAAATTAATCCAGCTGGGGGGACGCTTCATAAAACGATGATAGCAGTCTTCAAACCATCCGTCAACGCCGAAAATCCAAACAAAACATGCGTTTCGTCACATTTGCAAGAAAGGGCTTTGAGATATAATTGGTAATATGTCAATTATTATTGCTGTCGATGTTGGTGGGACCCAAATCCGCGCCGCGGCCTACCGGCGAGGTGGCCTCGAGCCGTTGGATATGCGTCGCACACCCACTCGCGGCGAGGGTAAGGCTTTTGAACGCATGTGCGCCCTGATCCAATCCACATGGCCCGAACATGAAGCTGTTGAAAAAATCGTTGTGGCCTCACCAGGGCCATTGGACCCGGAAACCGGGACCATTTTTTCTGCGCCTAATATTCCCGGCTGGGATAATTTTCCACTTGGCCCCGAACTGGAAAAACGTTTTGGAGTACCCGTCAAAATTGGCAACGACGCCAACCTGGCAGCCCTGGGCGAATGGCGTTTTGGTGCCGGCCAGGGCCACCAACATGTTCTTTACCTTACCATCAGCACCGGTATTGGCGGTGGCGTGATTGAAGCAGGACGGATATTACTTGGTGTCCGCGGACTGGCAACCGAGGTGGGCCATATCACCGTGCTGCCGGGTGGCCCAATTTGCAGCTGCGGGCAGCATGGACACCTGGAAGCGCTTGCCGCTGGCCCAGCCATTGCCCTGTACGTCAGGGAACAGATCGAAGCCGGTGTCAACTCCAGCCTAAAGGGTCAGGAACAATTGACCGCGCGAGATATCTCCACAGCCGCCGAACAGGGTGATGCACTCGCCATCCAGGCTCTGGCGCGTGCCGGGGATTATATCGGGCAGGCCCTGGCCATATTCCTGCATCTATTCAATCCATCCGTGGTAATTTTCGGGGGCGGTGTTTCGTTCAGCGGAAAATTCTTACTGGATCCGATCAAAGAATCACTTCAAAAACACGTGATGGACGCTTCCTATTTGCGCGACCTGACCATCGCCAATGCCGCCCTGGGGGATAACGCTGGCTTGATGGGCGCCCTGGCATTGGGTTTATTACCCGACAACTGACGAAGTGCCTGCCTCCCCCAGGCCGTAATTCCAATTACGGGGAGCCATCCATGCACGCGATTTTTATTGAACCTGCTACGACCTGAAATCGCCACGCCTTTTGATCCCCAGCCTGATTCTGAACCGCTATCATAGCCACTTCTGGCATTGAATTATTACGTTTGTTATCTCAATTTTCTCTTGTAACCAAAAGGAGCACCTATGGAACCGATGAAACTCCCTGGCCCCAAAGCCCGTGCGCTGGTCAAGCGCGATTCTTCCGTTATATCACCTTCCTACCCGCGTGATTATCCCTTTGCCATGGATTACGGCAAAGGCTCATGGGTTTGGGATGTGGATGGAAATAAATTTCTGGATTTCATGGCCGGGATCGCGGTTAATTCGACCGGCCACGCCCACCCAGAAGTTGTAAAAGTGATCCAGGAACAGGCCGAAAAGTTTCTGCACATCTCGTCAGATTTTTATCATGTCAAGATGATCGAACTGGCCGAAAAACTGGATGAAATTGCCCCCATGCATGAAGCAGCCGTCTCGTTCCTGACAAATTCAGGAACTGAAGCGGTCGAAACAGCCCTCAAACTGGCGCGCTACCACACCGGACGCACCAACTTCATCGGTTTCACGGGCGCCTTCCACGGCAGAACCATGGGCGCAGTCACCATGACGGCCAGCAAAGCCATGTACCACAGCGGCTTTTACCCACTGATGAACGGCGTGGTACACGCACCGTTCCCCAACCCATACCGCCCTATTTTGGAACGCAAAACTGGTGAAGACTACGGCGAAACCGTGGTGCGCTATATCGATGAGCAAATCTTCAGACAGATTGTGCCAGCCGATGAGGTCGCCGGTATTCTGGTGGAACCCATCCAGGGCGAGGGCGGTTACATCGTCCCACCGCCAGGCTTTTTCCCGGCACTGCGCAAATTATGCGATAAATACGGCATCCTGCTGCTGGCCGACGAGGTTCAGAGCGGCATGGGACGCACAGGCAAGTGGTGGGCGATTGAAAACTTTGGTGTCGAGCCGGATGTATTTACCTCGGCCAAAGGCATCGCCAGCGGCGTACCTCTGGGCGCATGTGTAGCCCGCCGTTCAGTCATGGATTGGAGTCGCGGCGCGCACGGCAACACCTACGGCGGAAATCCGCTCTCGTGTGTGGCTGCGCTCAAGACCATCGAGCTCATCGAAAGGGAATATATGCACAACGCCGCCGAAGTCGGTCAATATGGCATCGATGCGCTGGAAGAAATCGCAGCACGCCACCCCTCCATCGGACAGGTGCGCGGCATCGGCATGATGATCGGTGTGGAATTTGTTAAGGACCGCGAAGGCAAAGAACCGGCCGAACAGCTGCGTGATTTGATCGTGCACAAAGCCTTTGAGCGCGGCCTGCTGCTGCTGGGCTGCTCCAAATCCGTCATCCGGATTGCCCCACCACTGAGCATGAGCAAATCCGAGTTGGACGAGGGTCTGCTGGTCCTCGAAGAAGCGATCAGCCTGGCTGAAAAAGAAATGGCGATCTAGGATCCTGTAAGTGAATAACCGCAGCCGATCCCAAAAAACGAATCGGCTGCGGTTATCAACCATGCCCCAGCAACTGCCCTGAGCACACAAGCTGCAAAATTACGTTTTACACGTCAGCCCTGCCCAGCCCCTACGCCTCAAAGACAAGGGAGTTCTGGGTGGGATGGGATCGATTTTCGGACGGGAGTGTGGGCCGGTCAGTAACTCCATCTGGGCTCGCTAACAAACAAAACCGCGGGTAGCTTCTGACCTGGTAGAAGATACTCATACTGATTTATTCTGCGCGGACCGCTGCGTGAGCTAATCAAAGGTTTGCCCTGAGTGCATCAGTTAGAAGTAAAGGTTTTTTGGCTTATGTCAAGAACATTTTGTGGCAATTTCGAGCAGTTTTTGTGCTTGAACATGCTCAGTCAAAAGTTCTCGCATTAGTTATCTGGTCGAATTCTCAAGAAAAGTACGATTTTGAGCA
>CAINXK010000127.1 GCA_903854805.1 uncultured Anaerolineae bacterium | reverse complement strand
TTCTTTTGCCAGGATATAAGCAGATTGGATTTGGTTTTCGGTAGGCATGAAGAAGGTCCTCCTGATATTGCTATTTTGGTGCGGATAACCAGTCGTTTATCCTGAGGTTTTATCAGGATCCCGCGGGCTTGACGTTAGAAAATATTTTGCTTTATACTAAATGTTTTGCAGATGTCCAGGATTTCTTTCGTGCTCAAGCCTTCGCCAATCTCGCCAGTTGCCAGGTTGAGATATTCGTATTTTGCAGCCGTTTCTGCATATTCCACACGGTCGGCGGCACGTTTGATAGAAATATCAGAACGCGCCATCAAGCCATGTTTGGACCAGACCACAACACGATGCGATTGGAGTGCCTTGATATTCCCGGCCATTAATTCTGTCGAACTCGGTACCTCGAATGGGATCAGTCCAATCCCTTCAGGCAGGTTGATGATGGTTTCTGGCTGCCAGCGCAGCAGATGGGTATTAAGATACTGTTCGTTTTGATAGCGTGGGATATGGCTCAGGTATGTGATGTGCAGTGGTTGGGCATGGATGATGGCATGAAAATTTGTTCCGCTTGTCATCATCTGATCATAGTGCACCGCTAGATGTGAGTTAAATTCACTCGTGACGCGTTCGAAACGACGCTGGTAGGATGTATAAAGTTTGCCGGTTTGCCCGCCTTCGTTGACTACGATGCAGGCTATATTGGCGGTGGGCTCGTTGATGATTTCACGCAAGCGGCGCCCGGAACCGGTTACCAGGAAGGTTGCCCCGGCCAGCCCAGGTACCGCCTGGGGTAGGTTGATTTCTTCCATCAAAGGGAAGCGCGAGCGCGGCTCAACCGGCCAGCGCAGGCAAACCGAGATGTTTCCGGCAGCGCCTTCACTGGCTTCGATATTGGCAATATGTCTGCCGGCTTCGCCCATCATAATCATTAATTCGTCAAGTTCTGGATATGGAGGGTTTAACATTATTTTGTCACTTTCTGAAACTTCTCATAGGATTTATCCCACCCATCTTGCTGACCAGGGTGGAAAATAATGGGTAGGAAAGAAGCGCGCACTACGTTTCGTGCTTCTTCCAGTGAATCAATATGGCCCAAAGTGATCGCCTGCATCAGGACATTACCGATGGCGGTGGCTTCAATCGGGCCGGTTATTACCGTTCTTCCGGTACAGTCGGCGCTGAACTGGCTTAGCAAGTGGTTCTTTGTACCTCCGCCGATGATATGCAGCGGATCAAGGCGTTTGCCGGTCACAGCTTCCAATTTTTCGAGAACCAGCCGGTATCTGAGTGCGATGCTTTCCAGTGCCACCCGCACAATTTCCCCCCTGGTTTCTGGGATATCTTGTCCCGTTCGAGCACAAAATTGCCTAATTCGTTCGGGCATATCTCCGGGGTGTAAGAAGGATGCATCGTCCGGGTCGATTACCGCCACAAAGGGCCTGGCTTCAGCTGCGAGTTGTGTAATTTCATCATAGCTCAGGTCGACGCCCTGGTTTTTCCAGGTACGGCGGCATTCTTGTACCAGCCATAGACCGATGATGTTTTTAGAAAGCCGCCAGGTCCCAAATACTCCGCCCTCATTGGTGAAATTATTGGCAAGCGCGCTTTCGTCCATGACTGGTTCGCTGGCTTCGCAGCCCATGATCGACCATGTTCCTGAACTTATCCAGGCGAAATCCTGATTAGCGGCAGGGACAGCCACAACCGCCGAACCGGTATCGTGGCAGGCGGGAGCGATGACCGGGATTTGTTCCGCGCCAGTTTCCTCGGCTACATCCATCAGCAGGTTGCCGAGCGATGTTCCTGGTTGGCTGATTGGAGGAAAGAGTCGCGTGGGAATATTCATTGCTTCGAGCAAAGGGAATGCCCAGTCGCGCCGGCGTGGGTCGAAGCACTGAGTCGTTGTCACCAGTGTAAATTCGCAGGTAATTTTTCCACTCAACCAATAATTAAACAGATCTGGAATGGTGACGAAATACTGGGCTTTTTCAAGTAAAGCGGATTTTTGCAGCGACATTGCCAGTAGTTGATAGAGTGTGTTGATTTGCATGAACTGGATGCCAGTTTGGGCAAAAATTTCCTCACGTGGAACGCGCCGGAATGCTTCTTCCACCATGCCGTCGGTGCGTTCATCCCGATAATGAAATGGGTCATCCAGTAAAATCCCATTTTCATCGAGCAAAGCAAAATCCACGCCCCAGGTGTCAAGACCCAGACTGGTAAGCGGAAACTGTGAAGCCGAGGCTGTAATGCCGGCCTTAATGTTGTTCCATATTGTTTTTACATCCCAGTGCAGGCCGTCGGCTCTCTGCACCGGGGTGTTTGAGAATCTGTGGGTTTCTGTCAATGTTAACTTGCCATCATTGAGCGTTCCAACGATCGTGCGGCCGCTTTCAGCGCCAATGTCTATTGCAAGGTAGTTGTGAGATGATGGCATGGTAGACCTCAATCAAGGTGAATATATTCTGTCATTTCGAAAAAGTTTTCATCGGGGCGGCATTGGAATTAGTAGCAGGGGCTATGAATTCCTGCCAGCAAGTGTTCACTTCGGTGGTAGTCATTCTGGTCTGGGCAACCGAAAGGGTTGCTTCAGTCTCAAAATAGTCAAAGATTAGCCCGTTTGTGCGCATAAATAATGAGTAATAATGTCAACCGTTTTCCAGGAGCGCAACCAGCATTTTCAGGCTAGACTTGCTTGTCGGTTTCTTTGTATTCTACGAGCCGACTGTTTGTATTTTGGATTAAAAACCAATTCGTGTTCGGTTTCGAAGTGATTTTTTCACCTTTTCTGACCGTTGAAAAAGTTTAAGGTTTACCCTGGCAGATTGTTAATTTTATGCCTGCCCGCTCAACCAGCTGCGCCCACATAGGGCTGATCCCGGAATCCGTGATCAGGTGGTTGATCTGTTCTACACGAGCAAAGGGGGTTAAGTCTTCTTTGCCAATTTTGCTGGAATCGATTAGTGCAATCACTTCCTGCGAAGATTCGATTACCTTGCGTTTCAACTGTGCTTCTTCAATGTGAACCTCGGTCATGCCACGTTCAAGACTGAAACCGCTACTTGAAACAAATGCTTTCTGAATGTGCAGCTCTTGAATGGCTGTTTCACTGAATAGACCTGTTACAGATGACCCTTCCTGGTTCAAAATACCCCCAATCACAATGACTGTGTTCGATGGGTTTTTTGCCAGTAATCGAGCCACATCCAACCCGTTGGTCACCACACGCAGCCGGTTGCGTTCCTGGATTGCCAACGCTAAATAATAGATTGTGCTGCTGGCGTCCAGCAGGATCGAATCCCCATCGTTAACCAATTCAGAAGCATACTTGGCGATTAGCAATTTCTCGGTTGCATGTTCCTGGTGGCGGACGTTGAAAGATAGATTCTGAAAACCTGACTGATCCTTGACGATGGCTCCACCATGAACACGGGTGACACGCCCTTCACTCTCCAGCGCATTTAGATCATTGCGAACTGTCCCTTCCGAAACAACCAACGCAGTTGCTAGCTCTGGTACTCTCAGACCGGGTTGTTTTCGCAATAGTTCCATCACAGATTGGCGTCGTTCGTAGGTGGTCAATTTTTCCCTTTTTTTGTTGTTACTTGATGTTATTTACTGAAGTTAGTAAAACATATCGTAGCATTTCTGCTATATTTTGTCAATGTAAAAAAAAATCAATAAATATCGACAAATTTTGGCCCGGCCATATGGATTTTTAGAAAGTCAATAGATAACCGTTTTTTTACCGGTTATCTATTGACCTGAGTTAGTTTCTGGCTGATTTCAATTTTTCATACGAAAGAAAAACAGGTACAGACTTATTTTAGCCTTTGACCACACCTTTTTTTAAGATAATGTTGGCATACAGCGCTTTTTCGCTGCTTGCTATAATGGCAAAGGCGTTGCGAGCCCGTTCGTAAAACGCATACCGCTCCACGTAATCAAAATCTGTAAATGTTGGTTCGTTCTTGTGCACGATGGTCCGATATTCATCCCAGATTGTTGGTTTGTATGGGTCACCGGGTACTACTGCCATGAGCGCTACCGGTTGCTCCACGTAGGTATCGAGCGGAAAGAGCTTCAGGATCGCTTCCAGGAGTGCCGGCCCAGCATTGCCATCACAACGCACCAAGCGCTGGGCATTGGCTGCTGCCGGGAAGTTTCCATCTGCGATGACGATTTCATCTCCATGTCCCATTTCCATTAAGATTTTAATTAATTCCGGTGAAATCACCGGACTGATTCCCTTCAGCATCTGCGCACCTCCAACAATGAGAGTTTACTTGAATTGCCCGTATAACGGACCGAAGTTTTCGCAGGCACGGAAGTCTGCGCCCTGAGGATCCATGGCCCCGAACATGCCCCAGGCGCTCGGGCGGAAGATGTTTTCTTCTGAAAGGTTGTGCATTGCCACAGGTATGCGCAGTATGGACGCCAGGGAGATCAGGTCGGCGCCAATGTGCCCAAAGCTGAGCGCCCCATGATTGGCACCCCAGTTAGCCATCACAGAATAAACATCGCGGAATGGACCGCTGCCGGTCAGGCGCGGTACAAACCAGTGTGTGGGCCAGGTGGGGTTGGTGCGTTCGTTCAGCGTTTCGTGCACATCTGCGGGTAGGTCAATTGACCAGCCTTCTGCAATTTGAAGAACCGGGCCAAGTCCCTTGATGAGGTTGAGGCGGCTCATGGTAAAGGGCATTCCGCCGCGTGTCAGGAAACCGGATGAATAGCCGCCCCCACGGAAATACTCTTCCATGCCCGGGTACCATTCGGTCACATCCAGGCACTTCTTGACTTCCTGCTCGCCAATTTCCCAGAATGGTTTCATGACGGGCTCGCCATTGTGTTCTTGCTGCCCGGTCGCATCCAAGGTGGCTGCTCCAGAATTGATCAAATGAATAAAACCATTTTCAGCCAGGCCAGTAGGGGTATAGCCGGTAACGCGCTTGACGGCATCTGCAGACCAATACGTACGTACATCCGCAAAGATTTGAGCGGTGTTAGACAACAGATGCCCCATCAGCATAACCGTACCGTTCAGGCTGTCGTTCTCGGTGGCAAAAGTATAGGGTTCGCGGATGCCATTCCAATCGAATGATGAATTAAGCATGGCTTCCATGAAGTCGCCATTTGGCATGTGGTCTGTCCACTGGCGCTGACCTTGGAAACCACCCACAATGGCATTGTTTCCCAAGGCTTCCTCTTCAAACCCAAGCTCTGCCAGGCGCGGGTTTCCCACCATGACATCACGGGCTACCATGGTCATCTTAACTACATATTCCCAATCCGCATCTTTTTGGGCACGGGTTTTTTGTCGATCGGCTGGATTATAGTCACGACCTTCTTTGCAATTTGCCCTGACCCACTGAATGGCTTTTTCGAATTCTTGTGGGTCGTATACCTTGCGCTCTATGCGTCGCGAGAATTCACTCATATCCGAAGTCATCACACACATCCCCAAATAACTTTCAAAGAAATCGTGATTGACAATGGATCCGGCGATACCCATCGAGACGTTTCCGAAAGATAAGTAGGTCTTTCCGCGCATATTGGCGGCTGCAAGTCCGGCGCGTGTAAAGCGCAGCAGCTTTTCCTGAACGTCAGCGGGGATACTGGTATCGCTGGAATCTTGGACATCCTGCCCGTAGATGCTGAAGGCTGGCAATCCTTTCTGGTTGTGCCCGGATAAGACCGCTGCCAGGTAGACCGCGCCCGGGCGTTCGGTACCATTAAACCCCCAGACCGCCTTGGGTGTGAGTGGATTCATGTCCATGGTTTCAGAACCATAGCACCAGCAGGGTGTGACCGTGATGGTCAACCCAACACCTTCGTGTGCGAACTTTTCGGCGCAGCGTGCTGATTCGGTCAACCCGCCAATGCAAGTGTCAGCGATAACACACTCGATGGGAGATCCGTCAGGGTAGCGCAGATTGGCGCTCAGAAAGTCAGCGGTGCGTTGCGCCATGCCCATGGTTTGGGCTTCCAGCGATTCGCGCACGCCTTGCCGTCGCCCATCAATAGCAGGGCGAATCCCCACTCGGGCATAATTTCCAATGAAGCGTTTATTATCGTGGTGCACTGCCATGAGATTATCCTCCTGAAAATATAAACGTGAATATAAATTAACTGGATGGTTTTATCGATGCAGGGTTTTTAACTGCTTCTGCCGAAAAATTGGATGGCACGCAGCATGCCGATAAAATTCTGAGGTGGAAAATCATCGTTGTTTAGTACCTGAGCATCTGGACTAAAAATAAAACCAGTACTTTTTGAAAATTGAATGCAGTACTTTTCAATTTCGCTGTCAAGATCAGACCTGGGGATTTGTCCCAGTCTGGAGACAGGCATACCTCCCATAAAAACAATCTTGTTGTGCCATGTGTGCGCCATGTGTTCCAGGCTGCTTATGTCTGGATTGGTGAATTGAATAACATTGAACCCGGCTTTATATAGTTCGGGTAGAGCCTTCTCCAGGTCTGGGCCTCTTGCCTGTGTATCCAGTGCGATTGGCAGTCCATGCTCGAGAGCTGGCAGGATCATCTGTTTGAGCCGGGTAATCAATATATTCTGCAAGGAGTTTGTCTCCGTGAATATATTCGCACGAACCAGGTAATCATCCTGGACTGAAATGAAGCAGAGATCTCGGCTAAACCGGTCACAAACGGCCCGGAGCACTCTTTCTTGATGTTTTCCGAGCATATCCATGAATTTTTCAAGATGGGGTGTTTGTGAAAAAAGAGCTTGTAAATTCAAGTCCATCCCGGTTGCGCCGGCAGCCGTGAGTGTATTTTCAAAGAATGAGCTGATGCGCACATAGATTCCAACACCACTGCCTTCTGATGCGTTCAGAAGGTTCTCCAGCATGCTCAGTTGACTGGCAAGCGATGGAGCTGGATAGGCCTGCCGGACCACGTCAGCCATATCTTCGCCCGCCTCGCTAGCCAGGTGTCCCAGTGGCCATGATAGGTCACAAGGCACCGCATCGATTCCCATTTGTTGGGCAAATTTGATCACATCTTCCGCTGCGATATTCAGCCCATCTGGGGCAAACCGTAGATTTCTTCCCAGCGCATACTCCATCACGTATTTTCCAGCACCCCTGCCTGCCAGGTATGGGATGCGGTCAGTTTTCTCGAAATTTAGAGCGCGGATCAGACGTTTCAGGTCAGATTTTGGGCTGATTAAATTACTCTCGGATTGTTGGTACATTACTGAAAAACCAGGGACACAGGTCAATAATAGTTCCCGGTCTGCGTTATCCAGCGGCATCACCAGCTGATTGGTGGAAAGGTCTGGTAGCGGCGTGAAATTTGCAGCAGATTGCGGCTCGCCGGTTTTCAAGAACCGTCCACATGAATACCTCAAAATCAGGCGTGTGGGCAAAATTACCTGGCGAGCTCGTGTTGGGCCGCGGGCACTGATGCGGCTGAGAAGTAACTGGGTGGCATTTATCCCCATGTCGTAAGCGGGCTGGGTAACACTGGTCAAAAATGGGAAGAATCGTTCCATTTCGGGGAGCTCGTCAAAACAAACCAGCGCGATATCGGATGGAACATTCATGCCCTGGTTTTTCATTTCTTCCAATACCCCTGCCGCGATGGCGTTATTCGTCGCAAGAATGGCGGTGGGAGCCAAACCTGAAGCCAGCAGTTCACGCGTCATTGTTCTTCCAGAGCTGGCGCGGTATTCCCCACGCCAGATCAGACGCTGGTCCACTGTGATGCCTGCTTTGCACAGCGCCAGGCAGTAGCCCGCGACACGATCTTCGGCTGTGCTGGTTGCAGCAGGTCCAGAAATGATTGCAATTTGCGTATGTCCGAGCGATAGTAAGTGCTGGACAAGTGCCTGGGCGCTGGCAATCGAATCACAGCCGACTGAATCTCCATCCCATTTTTCCACTCGCCGGTCAAGCACTACTGTTGGGATTTTTCGGTTTTCTAGCGCGGAGAGGTGCAGAGTGTTGCTGGTGATGGGTACTACCAGCACTCCGTCCACCCTTTGCTGAATGACTGCATTGAGATATTTTTTAAACTTATCTTGATTTTCGTCTGTGTTACAAAGTAAAACGGAATAGCCATCGCTTTGGGCTGCATCCTCTACCCCGCGGGCAACTGTTGTCCAGAATGTATTTGTAATATCAGGGAGTATTAACGCGATGGTATAGGTTTCTTTTGAGCGCAGACTACTGGCTGCCAGGTTGCGAACATATCCCAGTTCTTCGATCGCCTTTTCAACTCTTGCGCGGGTCTCGGGGTTAACATTAGCCAGTCTGTTCACGACGCGCGAGACGGTGATAGGGGAAACTCCAGCAGATTTTGCCACGTCACGAATTGTGGTCATAATTGTTTTCCTGGGTCTCCGCGCTGCCTGTTTACCAAATGGTAACGATACCATTATAGCGTTACCAGCGATGCGCGTCAAGCTATCGTTTCAGCTACCGTTTCGAAAAGTAGTTCTTTACCTGTTGTTAACCTGTTGTTTCTCGGTCGTTAATTGTTAGGCTTTATCCTTTTATTATGGAGAACGAAATCATTATGGGACTCGCAGATATTCACATGCATACGATATTTAGTTACGATGGCACAGCAACTGTGCCCGCAGTGCTGCAGCGCGCAGCCAGGGTAGGGCTGCATATTATTGCCATTACCGATCACGATGAGATACGTGGCGCTTTGATGGCTGAGCAGCTTGGCTCGCATTTTGGCATTCAAGTCATTCCTGGCGTGGAAATTACGACTGCCGAAGGTGACTTGTTGGCGCTTTCCATCCATAAACTTATCCCAGCTGGGCTTTCATTGATTGAGACGGTCAAGCGGGTAGGCGCACAAGGTGGTTTTTGTGTAGCGCCTCACCCTGGCGCAACCGGGCTGGGGATGAAAAGCCTGAGCGCTTTTTCGATTTTTCGGGCAGTAAAGGATCAAGAGGTCGGTAAAATTTTGATCGGTATTGAGACTTACAATGCCACAACGTTAGATCGCGATGCTAACCATTCCGCCAAAATTTGGGCGGAACGTTTGAATGTGGCGCAGACTGGCAGCAGTGACGCGCATGTTCTTGAAGCCATTGGGCTGGGCACTACGATATTTCCAGGCAGTACAATTTCAGATCTATACTCTGCGTTGTGGACAGGGACAACCCAGGTGCGCAAAGGACCGGAGTGGGGTTCTGCCCAGGTATTGGGAAAATGGGCTGCCAATTATTTGATGAGTGTTCCTGCTCATTTTTCCCAGGCTATGGCATAAGGAGATTAAATTTGAATATTATGCTTGTATTTTCCATTACAGCATTTATCACAGTAGTGTGTATCGATATCATTCAGCAGCGCCATCAGAATATAAAATAATGCCTGTACAAGGCAACGGTACCTTTGTTTGCAATAAATTCTCATGGAAACGATGCGTGGGCTGATTCATTTCGCGTAAATTCAAGAATTGAATAATCTGTATATTTCTGCTGGATCATCTTTTGTGTTCCATTTGCCCAGGGGATGATCCGTTTAAATTTTTTACCTCTCAAGATTCTCTGGTTTAAGTCGATCCTATATTATTGAACCATTGAGTTCTGGAGGCTGATATGCCCAGTATTTTACCGAACGATATTTCCAATATGATGATAGCCCGGCGTTTGATGATATTTTCTCAGGAAGTTGAAGCCCGTCGGAATGGAAAGCATGTTCATGAAAAAACTGCGTTGGATTATTATGAAGAAGATCAGGCTTTTATCAGTGATTCTGCTTCAGCCGCCAATAAGCAAAACCCAACCCCACAACCCCCGGTCGAAAACCTGAATATAAATCTATCTGACCTGAATAAGAATGTGCAGGAAATTATTGCTGTGCAAAAACAAGCCACTCAGCCGGTCCAGGAAGCATTCGAGCTGGAAGCCAGTCAGAGTGTTGAGGTAACGCTGGAATTGCGCTATCGCTCGAACGCACCAGTTGATGGTTTGATTGTTCACGATCAAAATTTTGCAGAGTCAGATCGTTACCTTTTCAATTTCAAAGATGGCACCACTTTTACCATTCTGGATAAATGGACCAATAAAAGTACAACTGTTTGGGGTGACCCACACGTCGATGTCGATGATGTTGATGGTGAATCAAACGGGGACTTCAAGGATCTAAAAAGTAGTGATGACTTCACTACTTTCATGTTGAAAGATGGTACTCGTCTGACCTTCAATGCCAAAGATAGTGGCATAATCGAACAGGTGGATATCTTTAAAGGGTCACAACATGTTAAAGGATTGGGCCAGGCTGCCAAAGAATTTTCAGCCGAGACCGGTTTGTTTTCGAAAAATGTGCTGGCTGATGGCAGCAGTGCTGCAAATTCAACACTGCTTGGGGATGTGGTTTATGCTGGCGGTGATGGAAATGATTGGTTTGATGCCAACGATAAACTTATTTGGGGAAAAACAACTGGCCCGGTGGTTACCCAACGGCCCCCAGCTGTTTTGGAGTTTAGTTATAGACAAACTGTGACACAGTCTATTTCCATTCAGACAATCGCCAGGACTGCTTAGAATTTATTCTCGCTTACAAGGTATTTGGGAGCTCCAGCATGCGCTGGGGCTCTTTTTTCTTGTTTGCGTGGAAATTTTGTCAAAATCAGCACATGAAGTTTGTGCAAATTGATATTTTGGCTGTTTGTTAACCTGATGTTAAACAAACCTTC
Source organism: uncultured Anaerolineae bacterium (assembly GCA_903854805.1). Next base: position 65,130 of record CAINXK010000127.1, on the reverse strand, counting down.
CATTGTTCTTAATAGGCTTATGGGATGATTGGGTTGTAAGAATAATTCTAAAATATCAGGAGAAGAAGAAAATGCCTAAGAATTTGTTTGTTGTTTTTGCCACACTTATCGTCGCCAGCTTGCTGCTGAGCGCCTGCGGTGCCCCAGCTGCCGCTGCCGGACCTGTTACCATTATTCAGACCCAGGTCGTGGAAAAAGTTGTCGAAAAGATTGTCGAAGTTACCCCAACCCTGGATGCATCTGCTCCAACCGCTTTGCCGGATGGTTCCGTTCAGATCAACGGCGCAGGCGCTACCTTCCCTGCGCCCGTCTATGCAGATTGGGCTTACGCTTACCAGTATGTTGATCCGTCTGTGGTGGTCAACTACCAGGCGATTGGTTCTGGCGGCGGCAAGAAAGCCATCGTGGATGGCACCGTCGATTTTGCCGGTTCCGACTCACTGTTGAAGGCCGAAGAGTACACTGCCGGTAAAGATCTTCAAATGTACCCGACCCTGGCCGGCGCGGTAGTCCTGATTTACAACATCAAAATGGCCATGGCCATCCCCACCCCTGCCGCCGGTGCCAAAGCTCTGGTTTTGCCCGCTATCGTTCTTGACCGTGCCACCGTCGTCGGTATTTACAATTCAACTATCACCAAGTGGAATGACCCCGCCATCCTGGCTCTCAACCCTGCTTGGAAGGATTACTTGCCAGCTGCGGATATTGTCTCCGTACATCGCTCGGATGGCTCTGGGACGACAGAAATTTTTACCAAGTCTCTTGCCTCCTTTAGCGCTGATTGGAAAGCTGGCGGTGCTTCCGCCATCGAATGGCCAAAGGGCAACAACGTCGGCGGTAAAGGCAATGCCGGTGTGGCTGCTTCCGTGATCAACACCCCCAATTCGATCGGTTACGTGGAACTTTCCTATGCCAAATCAAACGGTCTGGCCTTTGCTTCCATCATCAACCAGGCGGGTAAGACTGTCGTACCCAGTAATGATAGCGTTCAGGCTGCCATGGCAGAAGGCAAGTTTGATGACAAACTGACTGCAACGATTGTGGATGGTAAAAGCGACGGCGCTTACCCGATTGCTGGATACACCTACCTGATCCTGCATACCACCAGCATGACCGATTGTGTCAAGGCTCAGAAAACCCTTGAATTCTTCAAGTGGGCCATGACAGACACCACCGCTGTTGCCCGCGCTTCAGCTCTGGGTTACGCCACACTGCCCGAAGCAGTCAAGACCAGCGTCTTTGCCAAGCTGGCTGAAGTTACCTGCAACGGCGCACCAGTTCTCAAATAATCGCCAATTTCCCTTAGTCCCAGGGAGGGTCTCTCGCACGTAGCGGGGAGACCCTCCCAATCATAAAAATTACTCAACCGCAGCTGTAGTAAATCTCTCTTAATATGCACGGGACTGCATCTTGATAGAAATTTCTTATCCTGCGATGAATGCGCAAGGGAATTACCATGATCAAGAAAACAAAGACTTTTTCGCCAGGATCTGTTTCAACAGCCCTGCCCGAGTCTCAATTGCTCAGGCGTGCAAGTCAGTTTTTCCGGCATGGAGACTTGTTCTGGCAGGCGATGCTGGTCCTCGTTGCTGTTACCGTGATGCTATTAATGCTCGCCATTGGTTGGATGCTCTGGCAGACATCCAGTGATGCGCGCGCAACCTTTGGCTGGAATTTTTTTATGCCGACTGCAGATGCGAGTTGGGATCCAGTTAATGACCAATTTCAGGCCTGGCCATTCATTTATGGCACCTTGCTGACTTCACTTGTAGCCATCCTGTTGGCTGTGCCGGTCAGTTTGGGGATTGCCATTTTTTTGTCTGAAATCTGTCCTGAGTGGCTGCGCACTCCCTTAAATTGGTTGGTCGAGCTGCTGGCTGCCATTCCGAGTGTAGTCTACGGCTTATGGGGTTTGTTTATCTTTTTACCGCTTGTAGTTGCTCCGATGGGCAGCGCTTTGGCTGATTCTATTGGGCAGATTCCCTTGTTAGGCACTCTGTTTGTCGGGCCCATCCCGCTCAGCGGGGCCTCGCGCCTGGGTGCAGCTCTGATTTTGTCCGTGATGATCATTCCAACGATTGCAGCTGTCTCGCGGGATGTGCTGCTTGCCATTCCGCCATCGCAGCGCGAAGCATCCATGGCCCTTGGTTCAACGCGCTGGGAAACTATCTGGCAAGTTCTTATACCTTATGGGCTATCCGGTATATTGGGTGCTGTCATTCTTGGGCTTGGGCGTGCACTGGGCGAAACCATGGCTGTTACTATGGTAATTGGTAACAGTATCGAAGGCAGTCTCTCAGTTCTTAAGCCAGGCTATACCATGGCCAGTATTATCGCCAATGAATTTGCCGAAGCGGTTACAAAGCTCCATTCCCAGGCTCTGATTGAAGTTGGTTTTACCTTGTTTGTGATGACCCTGGTGCTGAACTTGCTGGCACGCTTTCTGGTCTGGCGCGTGGCGCGTAAAACTCCTCAGGAGGCGCGTGTATGAGCAGGTTTTCAGAGAAAATTGCGAAGGGTTATCAAGCACGCTTGCAAAACCGTAAATCAGTTAATGCCTTGATGATTGGTTTGACTGGCTTTGCAACCCTGTTGGCGCTTGTGCCCTTGTTCTGGATTGTGGGTTACGTCATTTACATGGGTGCGCCGAGCCTGAATATTGAATTTTTTACTCAGCTTCCGCGACCAGTAGGCATGGCAGGTGGTGGTGTTCTACATGCCATCCAGGGCACGCTGATTGTCACCATTTTGGCAGCCTTGTTTGCTCTGCCCCCGGGCGTATTGGCTGCTTTTTATGCTTCACGTTATCCTAATACACCGCTCGGGATCGCCCTGCGCTTTAGCACCGACGTGCTATCAGGTGTGCCATCCATTGTTATTGGTCTGTTTGTTTACGCTCTGATGGTTAAGCCGATGGGGCATTACTCCGGCTTGGCGGGAGGCGTGGCTTTGGCCATCCTGATGCTGCCTACCATTATTCGTACCACCGAGGAAATGCTTAAGCTTGTGCCACACACGTTGCGCGAAGGTTCCCTTGCTCTTGGCGCAGCCGAGTGGAAAACATCTTTTAGCGTGCTTTTTCCGGCAGCATTTAGCGGAATTGTGACAGGTTTTTTATTGGCACTCGCACGCGCCATGGGAGAGACCGCGCCTTTGCTTTTTACTGCTCTGGGCAATGAACGCTACAATGTCAGCCAAATTGTTACGAGTGGCGTACAGGGAAAGCAGGGCTTTCTCAGGATCATGGAGCGAGTTATTGACCAACCCCTGGATTCTCTACCGCTAACGCTCTGGAAATATGCTTCCCAACCATATCCCGAACGTGTCTCCCAGTCTTGGGGCGTGGCGCTGGTGTTGATGATTTTTGTCTTACTCTTGAATATTATTGCTCGCCTATGGATTGCCAGCCGGGCGAAGAAGTTGCGAGGTTAGTCATGGCGCTTAATATTGCTCCACTTTCTCATTCCGAGACCAACGTAAGCTTGGGGATCAAGGTCGAAGTAAAAAATCTGTCGGTATATTACGGGAAATTCCGCGCACTCACAGAAATTAATCTTTCTGTCTATGCCAATAAGATCACAGCTATTATCGGACCTTCAGGTTGTGGTAAATCAACCCTTTTGCGCTCATTCAATCGCATGAATGACTTGACCCCGCATACTCGAATTGAAGGCGATATTCTACTGGATGGCAGCAGCATTCTGTCCAAGGGTGTTGATGTTGTCGATGTGCGCCGCCGGGTAGGAATGGTTTTTCAACGCCCCAATCCATTTCCAAAATCCATCCATGACAATGTTGCCTACGGGCCGCGTCTGTATGGTATCCGTGCGAAGAACGATCTTGACCAAATCGTTGAAAAGAGCTTGCGGCAAGCTGCACTTTGGGATGAAGTGAAAGATAAGCTCCATCAATCTGGGGCTGCCCTTTCTGGTGGGCAGCAACAACGGTTGTGCATTGCCCGTGCGCTGGCAGTTGAACCGGAGATAATCCTGATGGATGAACCTGCATCAGCTCTTGATCCGATATCCACTTTGAAGATTGAAGAATTGATGCATGATATCGTCAAGGATTACACCATTATCATCGTCACTCATAATATGCAGCAAGCTGCTCGCGTTTCAGATTACACTGCCATGATGATGATTGACGATCATCGTTCGGGTTGTATGATCGAGTTCGATAATACGCAGCGTATTTTTACAAATCCAAAAGAGAAACGTACTGAAGATTATGTAACTGGGCGCTTTGGGTAAAAGGAAAACTTAAATGAAACCAAAATTTCTCTTTCTTTGCACAGGAAACTCTGCCCGCAGTCAAATTGGTGAAGCCTTATTACGGGCATACGCAGGTGACCACTTTGATGTGTTTAGTGCCGGATTAACACCAAAGGCCGAAATCCATCCACTTGCGCGCCAGGTGATGCGTGAAATTGGCTTGACGATGGATGGACAAGCTCCTAAAAATGTGAGTGATTATTTGGGGAAGCTCGTTTTTGCATATACTGTGACAGTTTGTGGCAATGCTGAAGAGCAGTGCCCGCGTGTTTTCCTGAATATGGGTAAGCACATGTACTGGCCATTTGAAGATCCGGCGACTCTGACTGGTACCGAAAATGAAGTTTTACCCAAGGTGCGTGCCATTCGCGATCAGATGTCAGAGAAAATCCAGACCTGGTTGCGCGAACAGGGTCTTGAGCCTGCCATGCTTCACAAAACTGCCTAACCAGAACTTATAAACCGCTATTAACGATCAGGGCGATACTCTTCGCCACGCTCATAATTGGAGAATGATATGGCTCGGACAACTTTTGAACACGAAATTCAAGAACTAAAAGATGAAATTCTAATCCTGGGCAGTCTGGTGGAGCAGGCGTTGCTTGATGCAGTTGACGCACTGAAAAAGCGTGATATCGACTGGTCACATAGAGTGATCAGAGGAGATGCGCAGATCAATGAGATGCGTTTCTCTCTCGAAAACCGTGTCATGGTACTGATTGCCACCCAACAGCCGATGGCTCGTGACCTGCGTGTAATTGCTTCTATTTTGGAAGTGATCAGTGAGCTTGAGCGTATGGGTGATTATGCCAAGGGTATCGGTGTCATCAATGTCCGAATGGGTGATCAGTTACTTCTGAAACCGCTAATTGACATCCCCCTCATGGCAGATAAAGCGACCAGTATGCTGCATCGCTCCCTGGCTGCTTTTGTCAATGAAGATGCCGAAGCTGCGAGTCTTATACCTTTGGAAGATGATGAGGTTGATCAGCTTTACAACCAGGTCTATCACGAATTGATGACATATATCATTGCTGACCCCAAGAGTATTGAACGTGCCAACTGGCTTTTATGGGCTGCACACAATCTTGAACGTTTTGCTGACCGTGTTACCAATATTTGCGAAAGAACCGTTTTTGTAGTGACTGGTGAATATCGCGAGACTCAGGGTGGTCAGGCTTGAGACCCAGCCCGGCTATGCTTCTGCGCACATTATAATTTTCTTAGATTTCTGGCAAAAGGAGTAGCGGGGCTTCTTTTTGCGATACAATAAATCGGATAGATAATACAGTACTATCGGGGAGCCCGTTGCAGGGCTGAGAGGAGGGCATTGCCCTCGACCCGCATCACCTGATCCGGTCAATACCGGCGGAGGGAATTGTCGGCTAACAAACAACCTCCTGCTGCGGAGGTTGTTTTATTATGCCGAGAGCATTGATTTTTGCCAACGGCGACTTTATTCACCCGGATCTTATCCGGTCGATGATTAGGTCTGACGATGTGGTGATTGCTGCTGATGGTGGTGCCCGGCATGCTCTTACTGCCGGGGTCGTTCCATCTGTTATTATTGGCGATATGGATTCATTGACGGATGCTGAACTACGTGATTTTAGCAATTTGCATGTCAGTTTGCTGCGCTTCCCGCCCGAAAAAGATGAAACCGATCTGGAATTGGCTCTTTTGTATGCTCTGAACGCCGGATATAAGCCTGTAATAATTTTTGGCGCTTTTGGTGGGCGGCTTGACCAGATTCTAGGGAATATAGCCATGCTTTCGAACCCGGATGTGAGCCAGGTGGACGTGCGCCTCGAAGATGGTCTTACCGAAGCTTTTTTTGTTACAGGCAAGGCCGAGATTCAGGGTGCTCCCGGTGACACTGTCTCGTTTATTCCCTGGGGTAACCCGGTTGAGGGTGTCAGCACTAATGGTTTGTTGTATTCACTGAATCAGGAAACACTCCTTCCCCATCGTACTCGCAGCATTAGCAACCAGATGCTAGCCCGTTCGGCCAGTATTAATCTGAGTAGTGGTTTGCTGCTGTGTATTCATATTCGCACTCCGCAATAACATGCGGGGCGTCCCAAAGAATTGATTATCAAAGAGGTAATAATGAAACGATTTCTCTTAACTTTTGCGCTTATTAGTCTTTTTTTGGTATCCTGTGGTTCTGTGACTACAGTTGATGACAGTCAGGCGACTGCTCTACCAACTGACATGCCCCCAACGCCGTTTGCACCTGCTGTGTCGGCCGGCGAATTGCGTACGTTGACGGTAATGACTCACGACTCTTTCTCTGCCAGTGAAGGAGTTATCCAGGAGTTTGAGCAGGCCAACAATGTCAAAATCACATTTCTAAAATCAGGCGATGCCGGAGCGGCCCTGAGCAAAGCCATTATCTCGAAGGATGCGCCTCTTGCAGATGTCTTCTATGGTGTTGATAACACCTTTCTCTCGCGTGCCATCGATGCGAGTATCTTCGAATCTTATCCGTCTCCAATGCTTGATCTCATCCCTGATGATTTCAAGCTTGATCTTAAGAATCGCGCGCTTCCCGTGGATTATAGTGATGTGTGCATTAATTATTCAAAGGCTTTCTTTGCTAAAAATGGGCTGAATGTGCCAGCGTCACTCGATGATTTGATAAAGCCGGAATACAATGGTTTGTTTGTAGTTGAAAACCCAGCGACTTCTTCCCCCGGACTGGCTTTCCTCCTGGCCACTGTTCAAAAATATGGGGATCCCGGTTACCTTGATTATTGGAAAGCACTCAGGGCTAATGGGGTGGTGGTTGTTGATGGTTGGGAAACAGCTTATTACACCAATTTCAGTGCATCATCGGGCAGTGGCCCTCAGCCCATGGTAGTGTCCTATGCATCCAGTCCGGCTGCCGAAGTGGCTTTTTCTGCCACGCCCCTGAATGATTCTCCGACTGCTACCATCAATGCCCCGGGCACCTGTTTCCGCCAGGTGGAATTTGTCGGCATCCTGGCTGGTACCAGGAACCGGGATCTGGCTGAAAAATTTATCGATTTCATGCTCGATGTACCCTTCCAGGAAGGGATGCCGTTGACCATGTTTGTTTACCCGGTTAATAGACAGGCTGTTCTTCCCGAAGTATTCACGAAGTTCTCCCAACCTGCAAATGAGCCAGCCACCAACCCGGCAGAACTTGCTGCCAATCGTGATACCTGGATCGAAGCCTGGACTCAGGCTGTGTTGCGTTAATCTCAATTGGACGGAGCATGCCGGGATTTTGTGCAAATCTTATTCCCTGCGTGCTCCGTACTTTTCCCATCTAGCCCCGGGTATCTGCGGGGTACAAAGATCGGGCTTTCCTATTGGCTATTCACCCGTTTCGTCGTCTGCTCCCCTGGCTGGCTCCGGCTGCATTCCTGGGGTTGTTCTTTTTCTATCCTCTGTTGCGAATCATTGCTCGAGGGTTCGATTTAGCATTCTTTTCCACATCAGAACAGTTTTTTTTACGAACTCTTGCTGTTTTAGGTTTTACTTTTTATCAGGCTGCCCTTTCCACGTTTCTCACGCTGGTGCTTGGCTTGCCACTTGCGCAGCTCTTTGCACGTTTTGATTTTCCATTCAAAGCTATTTTTCGTGCGCTGACGGCCGTCCCATTTATGCTACCCACGGTAGTTGTGGCGGCGGGTTTCACGGCGTTGCTCGGGCCGCGTGGTTGGGTAAACCTTGGGCTCATGACCTTATTTCATCTCGAACAGCCTCCCGTGGTATTTGTTGGAACTCTCACGGCTGTACTGGTAGCGCATGTTTTTTATAATGCCACTATCGTGATTCGCATCGTTGGAAACGCCTGGGCCTCATTGGATGTTCGTCTAACTGATGCGGCCCGCTCATTGGGGGCATCGCCATTTCAGACTCTCATGCATGTGACACTGCCGTTGCTGAGACCTTCGATCTTTGCTGCCAGCTTGCTTGTTTTTCTTTTCGATTTCACCAGCTATGGGGTTATATTGCTATTGGGTGGCCCCAAGTTTTCCACCTTGGAAGTGGAGATCTACATCCAGGCTTTGCAGATGCTCAATTTACCAGCGGCTTCGTTACTCTCGCTTATCCAGCTGCTCTGTACGTTGGTTTTTTCTGCCATTTATGGCCGGTATATTGCAGGAGTTACCAGCGTTGTCAGGCCGCGCGCAGCCTGGTTGAATGTCCAGAAACCGCGCGCGCGCTGGCAAAAATTTTATGTGGCTGGTCTGCTTTTGTTTATGATCTTGTTTTTCTCTCTCCCCTTGCTGGCACTGCCTTTTCGTTCGATTTCCCGTCTTGAGCCTGAGCGGGCAAATCTTTCCCGATCTGCTCCCGGACTGACCCTTGATTATTACAGTGAATTGTTAATTAATCGGCGCGCGGCTTTGTTTTATGTACCGCCATTTTTGGCAGCACGCAATTCGTTGGCGTATGCGCTTTTGACGGTATGTCTCTCACTTTTGCTGGGCTTTCCAGCTGCATCAGCCCTGGCCCGTCCAGGCAAGCTGGAAAAATGGATCGACCCACTCTTAATGCTGCCGCTTGGCGCTTCATCAGTCACCTTGGGATTGGGTTATATCCTAACTTTTAACCGGCCCTTGCTCCCTGAAACCTGGCTGTTAAATACTGGTCACGCCACCTTATTGACTTCTCCATTCCTTGTGCCGCTTGTCCACACCACGATTGCGCTACCATTTGTTATTCGCAGTCTGCAGGCTGCTCTTGCTCAAATCCCGAACCGCTATCGTGAGGTTGCGGCTGTACTGGGTGCTTCGCGCTGGCAAATCTGGAAAAACGTTGATTGGCCCATTATTTCCAGGGCGGCAGTCACTGCCGGGGCTTTTGCTTTTACGGTTTCATTAGGTGAATTTGGGGCAGCTTCCATCCTCGCGAGACCAGAATACCCCACTCTGCCAACTGCAATCTATCGCTTTTTATCCCAACCAGGTGGAATGAATTATGGGCAGGCCATGGCTATGGCCACCATTCTTATGCTGGTCTGTGGTCTTGGCATTCTGGTCATCGAGCGGTTGCGTTTGCCTGGAACGAGTGAGTTTTAAGGATTCGGAATATTATGTTAGAAGTTGTAAATCTCCACAAAACGTATGGTGGCCAGCCGCTTCTGAAAGGAGTTTCCTTTTCTATTGCAGCTGGTGAGACGATTTGTTTGCTGGGAGCCTCGGGCTCTGGTAAAAGTACCATCTTACGCATTATTGCCGGGTTGGAAATCGCCGAGCGTGGTGATGTGCTCTGGCAGGGGCGCAGTCTTGCCAGTGTTTCTGCACACCAGCGCAATTTCGGGTTGATGTTTCAGGATTACGCACTTTTTCCTCACCTGGATGTCTTTGCGAATGTGGCCTTTGGTCTGCGAATGCACGGATGGATGCAAAATAAAATCGAAACACGCGTAGCAGAGGTTATGAAGCAGACCAATCTGACTGTGCTTGCGCAACGCCGGGTAACCGAGCTTTCCGGTGGTGAGCAACAAAGAGTGGCGCTAGCCCGCGCCATTGCCACCCAGCCAGGTTTGTTGATGCTGGATGAGCCTCTCGGTGCCCTGGATAGAGCTCTGCGTGAGAGTTTGATCGAAGAGTTGCGCGGAATTTTGCATCGCAGCGGCATTCCGGCCATCTATGTTACCCACGATCAGCAAGAAGCCTTTACAATCGCGGATACGGTCATCCTTTTGCATGAAGGCCGTGTGGTGCAAGTGGGCAGCGCGCCTGAAGTCTATTCAAGACCAGCCAACGCCTGGGTGGCGTCTTTTCTTGGACTGGGCAATCTGGTTCAGGGGGTATTGCTGGATCAGGCTGTTAAAACCCCGCTTGGAGTTTTTCCTTTTCAGACAGACCGGCCGGTTGGCTCGCAAATCACCCTGCTCTTACGCCCACAAGCTGAGATAGTTGAGGCTGGCGAAACGCTGACCGGTATAGTGACTGATGTGGTCTTTAGAGGACTTGATTTTCGGGTTGAGTTGGATAGCCGCCTGTATTTTTATCTGAATAGTGCACCAAGAGTGGGCCAGGCGATTAAACTCAAGGTTTTGAAAATGGAGGTTATATGATTTCAGTACGAAAGCGTAATGAGAAAAATCAAATAACCTGGGAGTACACTGGCGAACTATTGGAATGTGGTGCGAACTTTGTCAGGCTTGAAGCTCGTTTCAATCGAGACGACATGCCTTTTCAGGGCATAATGCTAAAACGGGACGACCGGTTTGTAGAGACTTTTTATACAGACCGTTGGTATAACATTTTCGAGATCCATGACCGCGATGATGATGCTCTTAAGGGTTGGTATTGTAATGTCGGTCGCCCGGCGGTTTGGGATGCTCCCGAAACAATTTCTTATATTGATCTGGCGCTGGATTTATGGGTTACCGCAGATGGCGTTCAGCATGTGCTTGATGAAGATGAATTCGAAAGTGTCAGTCTGGATATTCCCACGCGTAAAAGAGCGCTCCAGGCGCTGGCAGAATTGCAAAAAATATTTAAATTAAAACAGCCTGAACGATAAGTCCAGGCTGTTTTAATGATGCCACTACAAGGTGCTAAGTGACTTTATTAGCGCGCCAGTGGGTATCAGGCTGTCACCATTATTCCATAGCCAGTAGCCAATACCGCCACCGACTACACAACAACAGCACAGTACGATTAAAACTACCGCTATGATTATGCCGGTACGGTTCTTTTTCGGTTCGGCAGGCAGAGATTCAGACATTGACATAAGATTTCTCCTCCAGAAAAGTGGGTTTAAGTGTGCGCATGCGAGCGTCGCCATAGCCATAAGATTATTAAGGCTGTGAATACGATAAACAGGCAGGCAACAATGACAGGAACGACCACGGCTAAAATAGACGTGACTGTTGAAATAATATCTTCAGCGATGCTTACCGGTATATTGCCTGCTCCCCCTGTGGTGGCAGTCACTGCCGGGCGCATTAGGCCTGCTTTGGCCACGTGTACGCTGCCAGCCACAATCAGCCCACAAGCCAGCGAGAGCACTGGGCTGACTCCAGTCAGCACCTTGGCAGACGCAGCAAAAACAATTGCCCCGGCAACGGGCCGCACAAAAGTCTGGAGAAGGTCATTGAAATGATTGAAAGCGGGAATTTTATCGGCCAGAAATTCAATGATGATCAATATCCCCAGCAGGATCATGATCCATGGGTTACCCAGATTGTCATATGGCGGGTTAAGTTTGAACCAGTCGGTGTAGTGAGCGATAGCCGCGATGGTAAAAAGCGGAATATAAGCGTTCAATCCAGCGCTGGCAGAAAGTCCAAATGCGGAAAAAATACCCAATAATAGTTCCATTTTTACTATTATACCCGTTGGACTGACTTCACGGAAGTCGGGAGAGAGTACCGAAGTTGGTTGATAAACGCTAAAGTGCTTCAGGAGTTTTTTTGTAGGATAAGTCGAATAGTCTTCTTGTTGGGCCTGGATGTTGGCTCTAGACTGTGGGTACTAATATGGCCAATGCTCCCACCAGGTAGAATCGCAATCATCAAAGCCCACGGGGACTATTCTTTTTATCGTATCCAGGTAGAATGATTTTTGGGTAATGTTTTCGAACTTCATGTATCGTATGATTCGTTTTGGTATCTGGATACAGTTTGCTGCAGCCTCATATCCAGGAGGAAAATTACCGGAATAGCCATTCAGGGTTGGCATTCCAATTTCCTGGGCCAAGAGCATCGTATCAATCTCCTGAAATAAATAGAGGCTCGATTTATTGTCTGCAATAAAAAGGATTGGATTATCGGGTAGATTTTTTGGGATTCTTGCCATCATTCGGGCCAGTCGCTGCTGCGCCTCAAGTTTAGAGTGTGTGACGTGGTCAAAAAATACAGATTCTGCGATCAGCAGCCCGCTCAGCAAAAGCGGGAAAATAAGCAACCAGTTTTGTTTTTGTCGCGCACGGTGGCAGATTTCATCGATGACCCAGGCAATAAAAAGGGCTATCGGCCACATTAAGACCAGTTGGATACGCCCAACCACACGGATACTTTTTAACCCTGGCAAATGCCATAGAAACCAATATCCTGAGTGGCCATTAAAATTGAGCGTGAACAGGATGAAAGCCAACGCAGCTACCAAATTTAGCCACGCCAGAGATGCATTTTTTGATTTAGATTTAATCAGGGTGCCGACCCCGATCAGCACCAATGCAATAATGGCAATTCCTGGGAATAGCCGTTGTTCGCTATTTGCTGATCTATTTATAAAAAGGCTTTCTAAGGGATACCAGATTTGGGCGCCACCCGCGGAAAAGAAGTCTTTCCAATCTGGAAGATATACTTCTCCCCAGGATCTGAAAAATCCATAATGAATTGATGCTTGATAATAAGGCCACATCAAAAGAATAAAAAGAATGCCTGATCCTAAGAATGCTGCCGCTGTAATCATTCGTTCTGATGGCGTACTGCACAGCCAGGCCTGTTTTATTTGTTTTGGCCAGCATGCCAGCCGTTCTCGAAGAGTTGCTGCAATTAAGGAAAAAGGCAGCAGTATGCCTGTTATTAATAGTAATACGGCTAAAAATACTCCCATGTAAATGCTCAAGTAAAACTGCCAGATAATGCATATGGATAATATGCTCAGGTTACTTAGTTTGGAAGTCTGAAAAAACTGATAAAGGGCAAAGCAGGCCAGCGGGATGGCAAATCGGTATAGAAGTTGAGGATGTGTTTCTTGTGCCAGGATCGGTAGGCCAAAGGTAAAGAAAAAAGCTCCCATGCCGGTTGCCAGCGGGTTGAATTTGAGCCTGGACAATACATAACTGGCGGCAGCATAATTCAAACAGAAACCAAGCAAATACCACCATTGAAAGGATGTTTCTCTATCCAACCCGCCCCATCTAAAAAATGCGTAAATGGGCGCAGATCCCAGTAAGTTTTCGCTAAAGGTGATGGCGGATTTGAATGGATAAAAGTAACTTGCGTTCCAGTAATCATTTTCCAGCCCAGCGGCCCGGCGGAAAAAATGTTCCAATAAATAATTAACTAAACGGGTATCGCCAATATCTCCTGGGACAAATTCCCAATGTGGGCCATAGGCTTTGAGAACCACTAGCCAGATACCCAGGATAAAAATTATAAAGATAATGGCTTGATTAAGAAAATCGTTCCATTTTTTTTGAACTGTATACTCCATACCTGCTCCTGTTGCTCGAAAATTGTAAAGCTACCGATGAAGTTGCCTTGACTTGCTATGCAATTAAAGATAATTGGAAACCTTGGGCACTTTTCAAGAGTATTCCGGAAATTTTCGCGTTGAGTAGTTTGGTAAGGCTGATTTCCTGGGCTATTGCAATTGCTGCTCAGTCAGCTGTAATTGAATAATTTTTCCCGATATTCTTTTTCCCAGTTTTTTTCTTCAAGTGCTTTGGCTTAGCCCAACGGAAACCCACCCCAGGTATGCGTCAGCCACAGACGGAAAACATCGACGATAGTGATCTGCAGTAGAGTGATCGTCAGCCCAGCCAGAATTGGCAGCCAGGCGTCTCGTAAATGCATGTAAAGGTTTTCCTGGCGCATGACCATGGTCCACAGCATGCCATATACTGAGGTTAGCAGCATTAGGACGCCGCCCGCACTAATGATGGCCACGGGGTAAAGCACCCAATTCCATTCTGTCAGCACCAGTAAATCTGCCAGCAGCATAATAACGCTCAGAACCAGCAAGTCAATGGGTTTGCCCAATACCCGTTTGTTGTCCCAGTTTTTCCAGAAAGTCTGATTGAGTGAGACAAAGACGGCAACAGCCATGCCCAATCCCGTGCCTGAGCCAGTCAACAGGCGCAGGGTGTTATTCGGAGTATAGAGGTTAGGGATAAAACTCAAGCGTGAGCCATAGACTGATTTCATCAAATACAGATAAGAATTGGTTCCATCCACGGCAAATGCCAGCCCAAATAGAACCAGGATGGCGATGACCGTTTTGGGAGGAGTGCCTGCGCTGCGTTGGTAGCGTAGGCTTAGAAAAGCAATCCCAATAACAGCTCCCAGGTACATCCCTGAGCAGCGTGCGCACAGCGGTAGCTGCCGGCTGTCTACATGAAAAGAACGGGCATCCAGCCGGTGGCAGACTGCGTAGCCAATAGCATCAGCTTTGCTCAATATTCCCGGAGGGGCGATATATAGAAAACCCGCTACAATGGCGCAGGCAGCCAGCGGGACCAGCCAATTTGATAATTTTTGGGCAGCGAGTAGTATTCGGTTTTGCATTGGTTGATTATATGGACAAGCCGTAAGGAAGGCAAGTAACCATGTGATGATTTTGGAGTATCATAATAATTAGGGTTTCCTGTTGCTTGGCTTTTTATTTCTGATAGGTAACGATCTAGTTCGAGTTTCGGCTGATCTGGTAAGGAGGTCTACTTTGAAACGTATTGGAGTGCTCACAGGTGGTGGTGATGCGCCGGGGTTGAATGCAGTTATCCGCGCGGTGGTGAAAACTGCCATCAATGACTATGGTTGCCACGTACTTGGCATAAAGAATGGCTATGATGGTTTTCTGATGCCCGGCGGTGTTAGCCCGCTTTCATCGGCAGATGTGCGTGGTATTTTGCCTCGTGGTGGCACAATTTTGGGAACTGCCAACCGTGGCAATCCATTCGCCCGCAAGGTCATCAAGGACGGCAAGGAAGAGATCATCGATGTTACCAATGAAATGGTTCAGGCTATCAAGGATCAAAAACTGGATGCACTGATCGTTATCGGGGGTGATGGCACATTGCGCATCGCACATGATCTTTTTGCACGTGGAATTCCCGTTGTGGGTGTTCCTAAGACCATCGATAACGATATTCACGGTACCGAAATTTCATTTGGTTTTGATACAGCGCTAAATATTGCTACTGAAGCCATCGACCGTCTTCACACCACGGCTGAATCTCATCAGCGTGCCATGATCATCGAATTGATGGGCCGGGATGCCGGCTTTATTACCCTTCATTCTGGTGTAGCTGGTGGTGCGGATGTTATTTTGATCCCGGAAATTCCATTTACCTGGGAGGCTGTTGCTAAAAAGGTGTTGGATCGAAAAGCGCGTGGTAGCTCCTTTAGTATTTTGGCGGTATCCGAGGGCGCAAAACCGGTCGATGGAACAGTTATGTACAACCGTCCCGGTGATCAGATGTTTGTGCCCCGCCTGGGTGGCATTGGCCAAAAGCTTGGCGAATTTTTGGAAGCAAATGGTATCGAGACACGTGTCACCGTGCTGGGGCATGTCCAGCGTGGCGGCACACCCTCGGCTTTCGATCGTTGGTTAGCCACACGTTACGGTTCAGCCGCTGTTCGCGTAGCGGCACAGCGGCATTTTGACCGTATGGTTACGCTAATGAATGGTCACATTACAGATATGCCCCTCATGGATGCTATCGCCATTCCTAAACGGGTCGATCCAAACGGTGATGCGGTTATGACCGCGCGCGGTATAGGCATTTCTTTCGGCGATGATTAAAATGAGAATGCCGCCCTTGCGGACGGCATTCGGTTTGGCGCAGTGGCTTCCTTAACGGAGACCGAGGAGGGATGCCACTGCGCCGCGTTGGATACTACTGAAACTGTCCATGCGAGACATCACCTCCTTCTATCATAAGGATAGCTAAAAAAAGATGAGCTGTAATGATGTAGAAAGTATTACATAATCTTATTCGGATGTCAATAGTGGGATTAACAAACTTACAATTTTCTTAACTTTAGTGTTTGAGCTTGATATGCATACCGGTTTAGAAGTTGCTTTCTGGCAGCCAATGGATAAATAATCCCCATTCCCCTATAAATTTGAAGACATTTTTCAAACCTGATACCATCAAAAGCTATCTGAGAGATTCTGCCAGTTAGGTCTGATTATCCTATAATGAACTTATATCGGAGGCTTTTATGCAAAAAAAACCTGTTCGTCTGTGGATTACGGTCCTGTTTCTGGGCTGGTTCTTCGATTTTCTCTTCTTCAAGCATACTCCTGGTCTTTCCTTCGCGATTTATGCCTTTAGTACACTGACGGCTGGTTTTCTTCTGCTCTGGTTTGATGGTATCCGGCCAGCGAAGACAACCTTGTTGCTCGTCCCGTTTATTCTATTCTTTGGCATCATGACCTTTGTGCGGACGGAGCCGCTCAGTGCCCTCCTGGCTCATGCCTTCACGCTTTTCTTGATGGCTGGGTTTTCTGTCACTTATCGCGGTGGTCAGTGGTTACGTTACAGCCTGGCGGATTACTTTTCCAGTGGGTTTAAGCTCTTTACCAGTCTCGTTTCAAGATCTCTGACTTTTGCGATTGCTCAGCGTAATTCACAAAGCGAGAATGGCTCCGCCCAGAAACCTGCCAGCAGGTTCTGGCCGATTTTTCGTGGGCTTGTTCTCGCGGTTCCGGTTGTCGCTTTTTTCGCAGCTTTGCTTGCGTCTGCTGATTTGATCTTCGCCCAGAGGCTGAGCGAGCTTACAGCTCTATTCCGACTGGAAAATTTACCCGAATATATTTTTCGTTTTACTTACATCCTGATATTTGCTTATGCGCTGGCTGGGGTTTATTTGCATGCTGCCCAGCGCTCCATGGATGAACAACTACTTGGTATTGAAAAACCGCTGATACCTGCTTTTTTCGGTTTTACCGAAGCTAGCATTGTTCTGGGCAGTGTCGTAGCTTTATTTATTGCCTTCGTCCTGATTCAGTTTCAGTATTTTTTTGGTGGACAGGTTAATATAAATTTGAGCGGGTACACCTATGCCGATTATGCACGCAAAGGTTTTGGCGAGCTTGTCACAGTTGCCTTTTTTGCCCTGCTGCTCTTTTTAGGTTTGACCAGCATAACCCGGCGTGAAACCCCTGTCCAGAAAAAGATTTTTTCTGGTTTAGGTCTGGGTCTGCTTGGGCTGGTGGCTGTCATGCTAATTTCTGCCTACCAGCGTCTCGTGCTTTACGAAACTGCTTATGGCTTTACCCGTTTGCGTACTTATACCCATGTTTTCATGGTCTGGGTTGCCGTTCTACTGGCTGTCGTGGTCTTGCTTGACTTGCTGCAGCGCCAGCGTGGTTTTGCCCTGGCTGCTTTGCTGGCTTCGCTGGGTTTTGCCATCTCGCTGAATCTGCTCAACGTCGATGCTTTTATCTTTCAGCGCAATCTAGCCCGCTTCGAACAGGGGCAAGCCCTGGATGTTGGCTATCTGGCATCTCTTTCCACCGATGCTATTCCAGCCATGGTGAATGCCTATGAAATGCCCGGGGTAAAAGTTGATACACGCGATCGCCTTGGTGCTTTGATAGCCTGCATGCAATTCAACCTCAGATCCAATTCGTCTGATCAATCCTGGCAGGCTTTCCACATTTCCAGAGATTTGGCAGACAAATCTTTACAACGTGTCGCCATACCTCTCGCAGCCTACCGTATCGACTCATCCGCCTGGCCCATCATTGTTAGCACCCCGCTTGCAGAAAAATACGAATGTTCCAGCGATGTGATTGATTAGATCGACCGCCCGGCAATCAGCGGATTGGTGAAATATCATCACTACAGCTCGATCGCGGTCATATCGGTTAATAAATTTCGGATGTTAAAAAGCTGTGCGCAGATCCTTATGCTGTGTACAGCTTTTGATTTTGTCGAGTTCTGCAAGCTGAGAAAATAAAATATTTTTCTGCATCAAAACTGGCAGGTTGAATTGCGTAGTTTCCCAAACACAAAAATATTTCCATGGTTGTTTTTGTTGTGTAGTTTGAGAGTTTTTACAAGCCTGGAACGCCCCGAAAAATTTGCTATTAACTGCGAAATCAGAAGTTACGGACTGCGTATGGTTTTACATAACCAAAGGTCTTTTTACCAAAAGGCCCAAACTGCTGGCCCAAAAAGCACACAATATTGTCTGGAATTCAATATAATAATAAAAACCGTTAAGATCAGGGGTAAGAATGACAAATTTTGAATATAAATTCAAACTTTTGCTAAATGCCATCTTGCTTGACTGGCGTTCGCGGCAAGGATTTATGAGACTGCTTTCTCTGGGCCGTTTGTTAGTTTGGGGAGCTATTGGGATTCGCTTTTTTTTAATCGAAAAGGAGCCGGCGCCTGTAAATGTTGTGATTGTATGGGCGATCTATTTCTTCTTTAGTTTTTGGATCTCATTCGCAGTCTTTTTTTATCCCCATTTCCGTCGTTTTGGGATAATGAGCATCCACGTATTTAGCATCATTTTGGATGTTGCGATCCTGAATTTTTTTATCTTTCAGTCAGGAAATCCAAATTCTGATTTGTTTCTGCTGCTGTTACTACCTCTCGTCACGATCTCGCATTATTTTCATCGTAAGCTGGCTGTCGTTCTCAGTCTCGCAGTAATTACCAGCTATTTTATTACCATCCATTCTTTTACACTGATTGCTGAAAACAATTACCCACTTTCTTTGGCGCTTAAGGTTCTTATAACACGAACATTTTTTCTCCTCGGAGCAACCTGGGTCTTCCGAATTCAAAGCAATGTTCCCAATATTGATGACAGAAAGATCACATCACCCACAAGAGTAAAAACTCAAATCGAGTCCCGCCTAAAAAACTTTAATCAGGCTGTCGCATACGATACGATCTCGGTTATGCTAATGTATCGAGATAATTTGCATATTATTGCCTGCCATGGTTTCGACAATCCACAAGATATCAATAAACTTGAATTTCCTGTGAATGATCCTCGTTATCCAAATTCTCAGGTGATTAAATCCAAATTTCAGCTGATTGCAGACCCAAGTATGTACCCATCATTCAAGGATGAAAGTTATTCGGCTTCGCATGTGCGCTCTTGGTTGGGAGTGCCTCTCATCTCTCTTGCCACTGGTGAATGTTTTGGAATGATCGGTATTGATTCCGCGCAGGAAAATGCTTTTACAAGTTGGGATGCCAGAAAAGCCGGTTGGTTCGCGGCCTCGTTAAGTAATTTTCTCATGGAAGCTCAATTAGGGCCTGCCGCTTTGACCCAATCGACCAAAAGAGAAAACCTGGTATCGCTGCTCGAGAAGTGGTCTTCGCTGCTTTCACATGATTCTGCCGCTTGGGAAGATGATATACAGGCAGCCCATGCTCTGGCCAAATTCGGAAAAGACCTTTTCCAAGTCGAAGACTGCTCGATTTATTTTTTACGCCAGAAAGTGGATAAATATAATAACAAGGAACGGGTTTTGCATCTGATCGCATCAAGCGCCGTACCCGGTTATTTTTTTGGACGTCATGAAATCAGAGTAACTGGTAAACCCGGAGATGGTCTGACAGGCAGAGCGGTCAACAATAATCGTACTATAAATCTGGGTGCAAAAGAAATAAAAAATTCTCCTTATCTGACGGGTTTTACTGGTCATCTTGATTTTCTGTTTTCAAAACGTTCCAGGCAGATCATAATTACCCCATTCCGCGATTCAAATAAACGTCCTCAAGGCGCCATTAAGTTAGAAAACAGGATGGGACAATCCACTGAGACAAGATTTTCGCCATCAGAAGAGCATATATTTGCTGTTTTTGTTGCCATGGCAGGTTTGATTATTGAGAATATTAGGCAGAAGAATTTTAATAATCGCCAAATGCAAAGCATCCACAACTTGCGAGGCATCATGCATCCAGCTGGGATCAAACCTCTCGATGACATGTTAGCCGAGGCCGGTGTTGATGGCAAAATTCTGGTCAGCCAAAACAACCTGCTGCACATCCGTGAAATGGTCAATTATTCTAAAAGCGTCCTGGATGGCTTTCTGGCAGTATCAACTGGCAAATTTACATTGGAAAATGAAGGTTTACTACCCGCTATTCAAAATTATATCGACACTCTCAGCAACAGTATACCTACTTTTAAATCAGTTTGCGATTTAATCCATTGCGAGAGCGATCCGAATACTCGTGACGAACTTCCCCACCGCATCAGGATAGCTTATTTTAATATTGCCAGAGAAGCGATCATCAATATTGTGCGCCATTCTGGAATTGAACAGATCGAAAATGGGTATGCCCGGCTCCGATTTTACAAAGAAAAGGATACTTTTCATTTGACTATTGAAGATAATGGTAAAGGTTTTGTTCTGAAAAACGTCAATAAGGGGAGACACAGCTTTGGTTTGGAGGATATGTACTTCCAGAAAGACAGCATTCTACAGATTTGCAAAGAAGCCAAGCTGGAGATAAATTCCCAGGTTGGTTATGGTACCCTTATTCATCTGACTGCCACACATAAAGGAGAATTCTAGAATGCTTCCGCAGACCTACCGTACATTTATCTTGGATGATCGATATTTCGATCAGGAAGCAATTAAAGCAATTCTGAATAAAATTCCTGAAATCCAAATTGTAGGGATCAGGACCACTGTCAGTGAAAGCCTTGAGATTTGCCAGCAAAAAAAACCCGATCTGATTATCGTTGACGGCCAGCTTTATGGGGACAATAACCTGAGCCCTAATTTTGTTAATAAAATCCGAAAGATACTGCCGCAAACTTGTATTCTTGGAATGACAAGATATCCGGAGTGTCGAGAATTACTAAAAAGAGCCGGATGTGATTTTGTCGTCGATAAGAATTTTATTGAAAATCAAGACAGCGCCTTGAAGTTTATAAAAGAATCGGTATTATCAAGGACTGAAAATTTCACCCATATTACTGTTCCTAAATTGACCGAAAATGAAGATAAAGTCCTCCGGCTCATTTGCGATGGGTTGACCGAAGACCAGATTGCTGAAAAGCTTGGCTTCCCAACGCGTAAATCCATTCGGAATATAAAGAACACACTTTTTAGCAAATTCAATGCCTTGAATGTTGGTAACCTCGTGCATTTGGCGCATTTGAGCGGCTACCTCCAGTCGGGTAATTCGTAATCTGTAGACTGATCCCATCCAAAAGGCCCTGTCTTAGGGCCTTTTGTCGTTTCAAAAGGCAGGTGTTTATTTGCGGAAAATGGTTTAATAAGATTGAAGAAGAAGCCTGCAACGCACACCATGATCAGCGATCCTACGGAAAGGAGTTCACCATGATCAGCCTCACCCCAGAAGCCGTACTAATCATCGTCCTGGTAACTTTCATTATCGGAATGATCACAGGAATTTCGCTCTCCCGGCCAATGTTGCGCTGAAATGTTCAATAATTATGCATCAGACACCCAGGAGAATTCTTAACTAGAATTTACCCATGGCAAGCGCGCCACCTGCACGCCAAACCTTGGCCGTTCGTTCGCTTGCGTGACGGCATGCCGGAGAACCTGAAAACGGTCATAAAATCACTGGGTTTCACTGAGATAGTTGTTTGGGACGAGAGAACATCGTCCCAAACAACTACAAAAACAACCTGTTCGAATATGTTTTACTAGAAATCTACCTAATCATTATCGATATTAACGATGAATGAGCATCTTTTTTCCGTGGTAGGGATGGCGTGAATGTTACTGGTGAGAGGGGAAATGGAATAAAGGGCACGGTGGGGGCGTGCCCTTTAGATCAGTCTGATTGTTGAGCCGCTAGCTTTGGAAAGTACATAGCTCGCGAACGATTGAGAATATGCTTGTTTCAGCGCTATTTTTTGTGGGGGAAATTTCGGCATTTAGCTGCCAAAGTGCAATCCGCACCCAGGGTGTGCTTTTATTCAGGTTTAGAAAAACTGCAATCCCCACAACCTTGAATACAATCCATTCTGTCTGAGCAGCCCAGCGTGTGTACCACGTTCAACGATGTGACTTTTATCCAGCACCAGTATTTCGTCCATCTTTTCCAGCCCTACGAGCCGGTGCGTAATCCACAGCACTGATTTGCCACCAGGCACACGTTGTAAGGTTTCCACCAGGCGCCTTTCGGTGGAGACGTCCAGGTTGGCAGTGGGCTCATCGAAAATGAAAAGTGGCGCATCCTTTAATAGCGCGCGCGCGATTGCCACACGCTGTCGTTCTCCACCTGAGAATTGCACCCCGCGTTCGCCCACCAGCGTTTCATATCCTTTGGGCAGGCTGCTAATAAAATCATGTAGTTCTGCTTGTTTACAGGCAGCTTCTATTTCTATATCGCTAGCCCACGGACGTGCCAACCGCAGATTCTCTTTCAGACTGGCGTTGAATAGATATGTCCCCTGGCTTACCAGGCTGAACATCCGGCGCGCGTCTACCGGGGTATAGCACCGGATATCTTGTCCGGCAAGTGTGATCTCGCCTGTGTTGAACTCCCAGAACCGCATTAACAAGTTGACAATTGTGGATTTCCCAGCCCCACTGGGACCAATGATGGCCATTTTCTTGCCGGCTGGCAGGTCAAAGTCGATTTCTTCCAACACTTTCTCTGTATCATAAGAAAATGTTAAACCGCGCACACGCAAGTCTGCAGACGCTGGCTTGGGCAGGGCCTGGGCAGGTTCGAGCACTGCTGGGGTATTATCGGCGATTTCGAATAACCTGCGCGCGGATTGTAGATTGGCCTCCAGTAGTTGGGCAGCCTGAGGGAGGTTCTGAACCGCCTCGAAACTGGCCATCGCACCCAGAACGATGACTGCCACGTATACACCCTTGAGGCTGCCATCGTTGACCATCGGAATGGACAAGTACAGCAAAACCCATATCCCTGTTCCAGCTAACAGGCTGTTTAACCCGGATTGGATCCCGCCTAAGCGAGCCATGCGTGTTTGCACTGCTCCAAAGCGCGCGCCTGTATTCTTTATTTTTTCCAACCAGGTTCTGACCTGACCAAACGCCACAAGGTCAGGCAGTCCCTGTACTATATCCACAAGATCAGCACGTAATCTGGCGCGCTCCTCGGTAAGTAATCGTCCAGGTTTTTGGTTTAGTCTAAAAGACAAAGCAGTCAGCCCTAATCCGATCGCCAGTAAAAAGACTGTCAATACCAACGCGAGCAATGGGGCGAATGCTCCCATAAAGAGTGCCATTCCAAGCACGACCACGATTGCAACCAGAGGCGGTGCTAACACCCTGACAAATAAATTATCCAGAGTCTCCACATCTGATATTACCCGGTTTAATATATCCCCAGAGTGAGATGTCACCAAGCGGGCCGGGGCTAGCGGTTCGATGGCCTGGTAAAACCAGACACGCAACCTGGCCAAAACCTTGAAGGTCAGTGAGTGTGATGCCAGCCTTTCCAAATAACGAAAAACCCCGCGAGAGATGCCAAAAAAGCGTACACCCACTATCGCCAGACTCACTTCTGCGATCGAAGGGTGCAGCGCAGCCATCGAAATCAGGTAGGCCGATGTTGACATCAGGCTGATGGTTGCGCCGATTGTCAAGGTGCCTAACAAGGTGGAGAGCATGATTTGCGGCCAGAAGGGCAAAACAAAGCTGAGCAGGCGGCGGAAAGTTTTCATGCAATCTCCGATCCGCGGTAACCTAAATCAGTCTCGGATGGTGCCGGCTGTTGGCTGGCGGCGGTTACCAGTGCAGCATAAACGCCTTTGCGCGCCATCAATTCAGTGTGTCCACCAGATTCCACCACCTGTCCGGCCTCCAGAAAAAGAATTTGGTCAGCTTGATAAACGGTTGAAAGGCGGTGGGCAATGACCAGTGCAGTTCGTCCTTGCAGTAATCGCTGTAAAGAGCTGCGTAAATCAGCTTCGAGACCCGGATCGAGGCTGGATGTCGGTTCATCCAATAAAAGGAAGGCAGCATCTTTTAGGAAAGCACGTGCCAGTGCCAGGCGCTGTGCCTGACCACCACTTAGCCGTGCTCCGCGTTCCCCAATCATGCTCTCGAAACCTTTGGGCAGGGTTGTGATGAAATCCATCAAGCCGGCCTGTTCACAGGCGCGCACCAATTCATCATCGTGGGCTTCCGGTTTGGCCAGCCTCAGGTTGGCACCCAGACTGTCATGAAAAAGATACGGACTTTGTGGTACCCAGGCTACTTGCTTTCGCCATTCATCGATTGGTATGGCGCTCAAATTCTGTTTATTCACCAGAATCTGCCCTGAGCTCGGTTCGATAAAACGAAGCAACAGGCTGGCTATGGTACTCTTCCCGGCGCCGGATGCTCCCACTAATGCTGTCAGTTGCCCGTCTGGAATCTGGAAAGATGTATTCTGAATGGCTGGTGTATTGCGCTCGGAATATTGGTATGTGACTCTTTCAAAGCTGATCTCGAAGTGGATATCAGTTGTTGATGAGATGTCATGTCCTGTTCCGCGGTTTTCACTAACGATGGTAATGTTGGGCAGCGGTCTATCCAGAATCTCGAAAATCCGCATCGAGGCTGTTGAGCCAGACATGCCGGAATGATACTTGAGTCCCAGCTGTCGCAGTGGCATATAGAAGTCTGGGGCAATCACCAGAATAAACAGGGCCGGCAGGAATTCAAGTTTGCCATACAACAGGCGAAGACCGATTTCAACCGCCACGATGGCAGTGCTAAGCGTGGTCAGTAATTCCAGAGCCAATGCCGAAAGAAATGTAACCTGCAAGACCTTCATAGTCATTTCGCGGTAACGTTCACTTACTTCTGCGATAACCTTGGCCTGACTTTTGGCCTGGCCAAGTGCTTTCAATGTGGTCAATCCCTGCAGCACATCGAAAAAATGAGCCGAGAGCCGGCTCAAGCTGGCATATTGGCGTCCCGTCAAAGTTTCGGCGGATTTACCAATCAGGATCATAAAGAATGGTACGAGCGGAGCTGTGAGTAGGAATACAATTCCGGTTAGAAAATCGATCGGGAAAATCAGAAATAGAATAGTCAGAGGAATGGATGCTGCCAGCACCAGCTGTGGCAGATACTGGTTGAAATAGGCATCCAGGGCTTCAACGCCTTCTACGGCAGCAACTGCCAGTTCTCCGGTGCGCTCACCCTGGGTAAAAGCAGGGCCCAGGGCAGTCAGGTGATTTAGTAATCGCTCCCGTAAATCCGTCTTGACCCGTTGGGCTACTGCATTTGCGCTGACTTCCGTTGCCCAAATGCTTAATGCCCTGCAAATAATGACTACCAATAAAATATACAGCGCTGGGCCAAGCATATCCCGGGTGACTCCGTGGAGAAATACTTGATTGATGATGGTGGCCAGGTACCAGGCTTGCAAGATGGTCAACAAACCGCCAGTCCATCCAAAAAAAATGGTCAGCGTAAGAGCGAGTCCAGATGAACATGCTAGGGCAATCAGGCGGCGGGAGAACATGCATTTATTATAAGTGACGAATGCTTGCAAAATCCCGAGCCATAGGCTGGGTTTAATTGAGTGTTTGATGAGATAGGTTTGTTTCTCATCAAGGTAGTCTGCCTGAAAATGGAGATAGCCAGGGTCTTAGGCCTGGGTGGGGATTATTGGGCAGCCGGTAACTGTGGAATGTTACCGATGCGTGGTGGCATAATAGGAATATAAGAAAACCAGGCTATCACAACCATAAAGTTCGCAATTTTACTCAAGACGCAGTAAAATAGGTTGTACCTTACAGGAGTGCTTATGTCTGAAATGGTTGAAGTTACAATCGATAGTGTTCGTGTCAGTCTTATGTCACCCCAACGGCTGGTTGTTCTGCGGGATGCCAATAACGATCGATATCTCCCCATCTGGGTTGGGCCCTATGAAGCCGAATCAATTACTGTTGCACTCAATGAGATCGAAATCGTGCGGCCATTGACCCACGACCTGCTTAAAAATCTATTTACGACTTTCGGCGCCCATATTAAGCGAGTTGAGATAGTTGCCTTGCGAGAAGATATCTTCTATGGCAACATTGTTGCCGAAGCAGATGGTCAGACCATTAACATAGATTCGCGCCCATCAGATGCAATCGCGCTCGCTGTTCGTGCCCATGTGCCGATCCTTGTCGATCCGGCAGTTATGACCACTGCTGGTATTTCCCCTGAGCAGGATTTGCGCTCTCACAAACCGCCTCAGTCTGCTGCCATCAACGATGTTTCCCAGTCCACGCAGTCTGTTTCCCCCAGCGCACCGGCTCCATCCAAACCGGCTAGCAGTGTTGAAGAAATTGGGAGGCTCTCGATTTTTGAAGACTTCCTGAGTAAGCTTGATACTGATACTCCGCCGAGCGAGCCAGACGATCCAGACAAGCCTGAAACGAAGTAGCATTGTATTGATGATTACACAGGACACGACGAAGTACAAAAAAATCGGGCGTGTCCTTTTTTTATCCCAAAAATGTCACGGAGCATCCTTTTTTTGCCGACCTTCTGCTTTTCTGGGCACCATCCAGATGTCTGCCGGGTGGATATAGACGGTCAATAGCAAAAAGGGATGGCAAACATGCCACCAGAATGCCTCAGCTTTGTATGATCTCTGTTATCCAGCAAGTTTCTCAACTATGAGTGCTATTTATGCCTGATTTGGATCCTCACGAAGTTCCTTACGTGGAAGAAAAGACGAACACATCCGGCTTACCGCACAGTCGTGAGGCCGAAGAAGCCGTCATCGGTGCTGTGTTGATCAACCCGGAAGTCTATTACGATCTGGCTCAATTCCTCCAGTCCGATGATTTTTACATTCATCGTCTTCGATTTATCTGGGACGCTTTCGTTCGTCTTCAGGAACGCCGTGTGCCGGTGGATAGTCTCACGGTCAGTGAAGAACTCGAAGACATGGGCCGGTTGGAAGAGATTGGTGGTCCCGCGTATCTGACTGCTCTGTTGAACCAGGTGCCAACCACTTTACATGCAGAGGCCTATGGCAAGATTGTTGAAGCAACTTCCATTCGCCGCAAACTGCTGACCGCAGCCAATAATATCGCTACTCTTGCTTATGATGAGAAGGAAGCGATTGACACGGTCATGGGCGAGGCTGAAAAAGCAATTTTTAATGTCGGCGAGCGAAAAATGCGCCACGACATTATTCCCATTCGCGATGTGCTCTCGGCTTATTATGACCATGTTGACGAATTGGCCCGGCGTGCTGATGAAATCGTGGGTGTGCCGACTGGTTTCACCGATCTGGATAAGATGCTTGGCGGGTTACAGCCATCTGATTTACTGATTACAGCCGGTCGCCCAGGCATGGGTAAAACGGCGCTTATGTTGACCATGGTGCATAATGCTGCTCTTATTCACAAAAAGCGCGTGGCTGTTTTTTCGCTGGAAATGTCCAATGAGCAGGTGGTACAGCGTTTGATTGCTCAACAGACTGGCATCGATTCGCAGCGTTTACGCTCTGGAAAGCTCACTGATGATGATTGGCCTGTTTTTAACCATGCCATTGAGGTGCTTGGCGATACCCGTATTTATCTGGACGATACCCCAGCGTTGACCCCCTTGCAATTGCGTACGAAGTGCCGTCGCCTGCACATGGAATATGGGATAGATCTGGTAATTCTAGATTATTTGCAGCTTATGTCATCCGAAACGCGTAACGATAATCGTGTTCAGGAAGTCTCATACATCTCTCGCTCGCTTAAGCAGCTGGCCCGCGAGTTAAACGTGCCGCTAATGGCTGCTGCTCAACTTTCGCGTGCTGTTGAGCAACGCGCGGATAAGGAGCCGCAGCTTTCAGATTTACGAGAATCAGGATCGCTCGAACAGGATGCTGATATCGTCATGTTTATTTATCGAGACGAGAAAGACCCTACCATGGCGAATGTCACCCATCTTAAGATCGCAAAGCATCGAAATGGCCCGGTCGGTCAGGTGGATTTGATTTTCCGTAATAATTTGACGAAATTTGAAAATGCCGCTACCCGCAAGGTCGACTTCTCTGGAGTATAGGAGCTATTCGCCCATGACCCCTTTTGAAGGCTTTAACTCGTCCGAGACATTCACTCCCGTGCCAGATGCTCTCTTCAGGTTGTTGGGGGAGATCGACGATCTGAATGAACTGAAGCTGACCCTCTACGTACTGTGGCGTATCGAGCATATCGAAGGCGCTTTTCGTCAGATATGTCGTAGCGAGATTGCTGAAGATGATAATTTCATGAATGCTTTGACAGCAGATGGGTTGGATTCAGGGTTGCAAAAGGCGGTTCATCGCGGGACCTTGATCAGGATCGAAAACCCTGACGGTGGTTTTTATTTTCTGAATTCTCCGCGCGGGCGTGCATCTGCCGATGCTATGCGGAAGGGCGATTGGCGGGCTTCAGTAGTGCCATCGCAACCGCCTCGTGAAATTCCAAATGTGTTCAAGTTGTATGAAGAAAATATTGGTCCGTTAACCCCGCTGATTGCGGAAGCGTTGAAAGACGCAGAGAAAACGTATGCGCCGGAATGGATCGCTGATGCCATCGAGCAATCGGTGAAACTGAATAAGCGTAATTGGAAGTATATCGACGCGATTTTGCGTCGCTGGAAGGAGGAAGGCCGTGCCAAGAAGCAGAATAGACGAGACACTGAAGCGCGTAGCGGGAGTGACGTCACCCGCAAAGTCGAAGAATTCCTCAACCGAAAACGCTGACCCTGGAATGCTGGGAGCTGTCAATTGCCCCTTATGCGGAGGGCTGGGCTATTTGCGCCGAGACTTGCCGGTTGGTCATCCAGAATTTGGCAAAGCGATCATTTGCGATTGCCGCCGCAAATCCGTGACTGAACAGGTGCGTAGCCGCCTGTTCTCGATCAGCCGCTTGGACGAACTGAAGGAGCTGACTTTCGAATCCTTTAATTCGCGTGGACGTATGGGATTGGGCGAAAAACAAGTTCAATCGCTGGAATTAGCCTTTAACCATGCCCGCCAATATGCGACATCTTTGAATGGTTGGCTTTTGTTGCAAGGAGGTTATGGTAGCGGAAAAACCCACCTTGCAGCCGCTATCGCCAACTATGCTGTACAGATGGGTGTGCCAACCTTGTTTCTGACTGTCCCGGATCTGTTAGATACCCTGCGATTTGCCTACGACAACCCCGATACAACCTTTGAAGAGCGTTTTGAGCAAATCCGGAATGCTGAATTGCTAGTGCTTGATGATTTTGGCACCCAAAATGCCACCGGGTGGGCCCAGGAAAAACTTTTCCAGATCATCAATTTTCGATATATCAATAAATTGCCGCTGGTGGTGACCACCAATCTCGCGATGGATGAGATCGAAGCACGAATCCGTTCGCGTTTACAGGATCCAGCACTGATCACAACCGTTAAGATCTCTGTCCCAGATTATCGCCGACCGATGATTGAGGTTGGGCATTCGGAACTTTCGTCCCTCGATTTGCTTTCAAATCGGACTTTTGCTACCTTTGAGAGTCGTATCAATGAGGGCCTTCCTGCCGACCAATTCAAATCGCTTGAAAAAGCACTCAAAGAAGCCAATGCGTTTGCCAGAAAACCGCAAGGTTGGCTGGTCTTTACTGGACCGTATGGTTGTGGCAAGACGCATCTGGCAGCTGCCATTGCGAATCAACTTGCCGTGCAGGGCGATCCGCCTTTGTTTGTTATGGTACCTGATCTCCTGGATCATCTGCGGGCTGCTTTCAGCCCAAATTCGGGCGTAAGTTATGACCGCCGTTTCGAT
Organism: uncultured Anaerolineae bacterium; assembly: GCA_903854805.1. The sequence goes on along the minus strand of CAINXK010000127.1, from coordinate 35,475 downwards.
GAAGTTCGTGTTGCTCCTTTGCTGGTACTGGATGATCTCGGTTCGCAATCGACCACGCCATGGGCCAAAGAAAAGCTGTACCAGCTCTTGAATTATAGATATAACCGTGAACTGCCAACTATCATTACGGTTGCGGTGGATTTGCTAAATGATATTGATACACGTATTTTCACCAGGATGCGTGATGAGCGGATCTGCAATCTTGTCTCGATCATCGCACCCGCTTATGTTGGTGCCAAAAAGAAACCATCCCGAAAATAATTCAATATCTTGGTGATCAAAGACAATGGCGTAAGGCTGAAAAGCCTTACGCCATTGTCTTTGATATCTGTCCTGGCACTTTACTGATCGTCATCGTTGAACATGGATTTCTAGAAAGAAAATCTGTGTGGGCGGGTGATTTGCTGCTGGGGTTTATTGTTTTCTGGCATCACCGTGCTTTCCATCCCAACCTGCCTGGCTACGAACCTATTACGTTATACCTCCAGCCCTGGGCTCGCCTCGTAAAATTTTTCGGCTTTGCTAAATTCGCGCCTGAACCATCGTTTTTTGATGATAGGCATAATGCTAATTGTAGTAAAAAAAACGTGCGCAACCTGGCAACCTGGTCTGTGTCATGGCCTGATTTATTGTTGGGCTGGAGCCCCTTTCCGCTTAAATGCTTTGAGTGTACAAATGTGCATATGTGATTTTGTTACTCCTAGTTTTTGATTTTTTAATGCCGTTTATTTCGTTTTGGAATTATTTTCATCATGATTTCTGTGGAACTTAGAAAATATATTAAGGGATAAAAATCTCCCTATTGTAATTGTGTACGAACATGCATATAATGAAAAAATGACTGATAACGTAAACATAAGCGGCAAGACCCGCATCACCATCCGTATCGACAATGATGTATTGGAATGGTTCCATCGCGAAGTCGAAGCAGCGGGAGGCGGTAGTTATCAAACGCTGATTAACCGTGCTCTGCGCGAACTTATCCAGAATCGGGGTCAGCTAAGCGAGCTTACGCTCAGGCGCGTGATCCGTGAGGAATTAACCGCTTTTCGCAGTACACCCACCACCTTTAAATCGAATACCATCGTTTCTCGGTAAGTATTCAACCATATTTAGACCAACTTCTAACTCATTGTGATCAGGACTGCCTGGAATTACTGATTGGGGTATAGTAGTAGTGCTGTGGAACAGTGCTGATGAGTTTCGTGGGATTGGTCTGTACCCACGTGGAAAAACCGTCATTTATCTTCCTGAAAAAACTGAAATTGTTTCCGAACGTTAGCAAACCGTTTGCTTTTGGGTGATAGCCCTTGACATGCCGGTTTGCAACGGTAGAATTGAAACACTCAGAAATCCAATTATGACAATTATTAGTTCAGCCGACCTTGGAGAAAAGCAAATGTTTCCTTATCCGGATTTTTATACCCCTGAGACAGTGGGTACTGTTTTCCGGGTGAACTATGCTGATATTGCTACAGCTGCGATTTCGTATCGTTCCAAGTATGGGCTGCAGTCTGCATCCACGGATCAAAATAAAACCTGGTTACTGTTGGTTGATGTCCAGAACACTTTTTGCATCCCGGGTTTTGAACTGTTCGTAGGTGGTAGAACCGGCATGGGGGCGGTTGACGACAATCAGCGCCTATGTGAGTTTATTTATCGCAATCTGGCTGCCATTACTCATATCTCCGCCACCCTGGATACGCACATGGCCATGCAGATTTTCCACCCGCTTTTTTTTGTGAATGTTGCTGGTGCCCATCCTGCTCCTTACACCGATATCCACCTGGAAGATTTGCTCACGGGAAAATGGAAATTTAATCCCGATCTGGCGCATCAATTTGGGATTACCCCAGAATATGGCCAGCGAAGAGTGATTTTTTATACTGAATCCCTTGCGAAAAAAGGTAAGTATGCACTTACCATCTGGCCGTACCATGCCATGCTGGGTGGTATTGGTCATGCGCTTGTTTCTGCAGTGGAAGAAGCGATATTTTTCCACTCGGTGGCGCGTTTATCTCAGGTTCAATTCGAGATCAAAGGTGACCAACCCTTTACTGAAAATTACTCTGTGATTGGCCCTGAAGTACTCAGTGGCCCGCAGGGGGAAACTTTTGGTTTGCGTAATTCCAAATTTATAGACCAACTAAAAGTTGTGGACAGATTGATTATTGCTGGCCAGGCGAAAAGCCATTGCATGGCTTGGACGGTCTCAGACCTGCTTGAAGATATTCAGCAGACTGACCCTGGGCTGGCAGAGAAAGTTTACTTGCTCCAAGACTGTACATCTCCGGTTGTAATTCCAGGTTTGGTTGACCACACTGCTGCCGCTGATGCAGCTTATGCAAGGTTTGCAGCTGCAGGTATGCATCTTTTACGCTCAACTGATGCTTTGGACGACTGGTCACAGGCGAAGGTCTGACCAGTTTTCTCGTTAAGATTTAATACTCTGCCGTGTCGTTTCGCCCAAATACTTTACCTTAAATTTGTCGGGCGTATCCCAGTTTTATTGTTCGCATCAAAGGAAAAAATGTCCATTTTTGACGGAAAACGCCTGACGAACGAGACATTTAAGCTCGATATTGAGCGTATGCGCCAGGGTTGGTATTCAGACAAATACTTTGCTAATATCAATCGTATGCTGGTGGATCTTGCTGGCGAGAACTACAGATACGCTGGCAGCCATCATAATTTACCCGCCCATATTTCCCCGGAAAATATTGCTGTTGGTGATATGGAAGTGGAAATGCAGTGGTTCACACGGAGGATTGGCCCCAGTATCGTTGTTGGGGTGGATAAGGCGCTGGCAATGCTTCAGCATTGCACTGGCTATTTTGATGGCAATCGTTTTGTTGAGACGGCAGACAGGCTGGAAGTCTGGGCGGTCAATGATGGGGATGTCGTCCATTCAGATGGAGACCCACTCAAGATTCAGCCAGTAATCAGGGTGCGTGGACGTTATCGCGATTTTGCCTTGCTTGAAACCCCTTCCCTGGGCATTCTGACCCGTTCCAGCCGCATTGCCACGAATGTATATGAAACCTTTGTGGCGGCGCGGGGCAAGCCAGTTCTGTTTTTCCCGGCTCGTTTTGATTTACACGAAGTTCAGGCTGCTGATGGTTACGCTTACAATATTGCGCTTCAGCGTTTTAACGTAGATCACGCCAGTGACCTGGGTCCATTCATTTCGACGGATGCACAAGGCGACTGGTGGGGCGGCGCGGGAGGTGGTACTGTGGCGCATGCTGCCATTGCCAGTTTCCTTGGGGATACTGCCGAGGTCATGATGGCCTTCTCACGCGTTTTGCCGGTGAATATTCCCAGAATTGCTCTGGTAGATTTTAATAATAACTCTGTGCTTGATTCATTGCGTGTTCTGGATGTCATGTTCGCCGAATACCGTCGTTTGATTGACGCAGGTGAAGAATTAGAAGCCGCAAAATACAAGTTATATGGCGTCAGGTTGGATACGAGCGGAAGCTTGCGTGATGAGTCTGTGACTCCATTGGGAGATCCTGCTCTGGATCTGGGAGTTAATCCACGCCTGGTTTTCAATGTTAGACAAGGTCTGGATTCTGCTTGGGAACGTTGGGACTTACCGCTGAAATGGAAAGAATTTGCCCGCGAATATTGTCAGAATGTCAAAATTGTAGTTTCAGGCGGTTTTGCCCCGGAAAAGATTCGCCGTTTTGAAAAGCTCAGTGTCCCAGTGGATATCTATGCGGTTGGTTCATACTTATTTAATAATAATGGCGCTACCGTCACCGATTTTACCGCGGACGTAGTGCGTGTCAAAATTCATGGCGAATGGGTTGATATGTCAAAGGTAGGGCGCAGGCCGTTGGATAACCCCAATCTTCAGCGTGTGTGGTAATCAAAACTAAGTGTTAGCGTACACGCCGTTTCCATTCTTCTTTCATTTGCAAGACTTTAGGAGATTCGCCGGAAGGTAGTGCCAAAAAGTCTGTCAACAAGCGATTAAAACCCGCAGGATCATCGAGCATCGGAAAATGCGATGATTGTTCAAAGATCATCGTATGCATGCTGTCTGGCGCCATGGTTTTGTCATAGTCTGGAATGCTAATCGCCGGGTCATTTTGTCCATACACGAGTAGGCAAGGGGTGTTGAGTGCGTTAATGCGATGCGTTAGATTGAAAAAATCTGATGGGTTCAGCGAAGCTGCCAATGCCAATGGGTCTGCTTTTAGGCCGTCTGTTCGAGCGGGCTCGAAGGTGGCATTCTTTGAGAGCAGCCAATCGATCAGTTCTGGAAGTGGGGCTGTGCGCAGGCGGTTGTTGATGGAACCTTCATCAAAGGGCAGTTCCACTGCCATGAAGCGATCGACGACAGTTGGGTAGCGCATTGTAAAGAGCAATCCTACCAATGCGCCCAGGCCGTGCCCCACGATGGCTATCTTGCTCATACCCAGTTCTTGTAAAAAATGATCCAGTAGGGCGACTTGTTTTTCTAAAACGTAGCGATTCGGGTCGCGAGCAGTATCGCCAAATCCCCATAAGTCAAGAGCATAGGCGCGGAATCCGGTGGATGCCGTCTGCATGGCAGGTACCCAATATCGCCAGGAGCCCACCCAACCGTGCAGAAAGATGACCGGTCGTCCGCGACCGATTACCTCAAAATGCACAATTTCGCCGTCTAAAAGAATTGCGCTCATTTTCTCAGTTATTTCCCATACTTTGCTAAGATGGCTTTAATTCGTTCGGTTAGTTGATCTGGGGCAAATGGTTTTAACAAATATTCATCTGCGCCAGCTGCAATACCTTGTTCGATTTCGTTTTCCTGGCCCTTGGCAGATAGAAAAATGACTGGAATGTGCGAAATTTCTGGGTCGGCCTTGATCTTTTTACAGGCTTCGTACCCTGTCATTTTGGGCATGCGTACATCGAACATAGCCAGGTCTGGATGCTCGGCTTTTGTAAGGTCATAGCCCTCCTGCCCGTTACTACCGGCAATAACTTCGTGCCCGGCAAAGCGCAGGGTGAATGCGATCAATTCGCGGATATCTGACTCGTCTTCTGCTATGACTATTTTTGCCATGATTACTCCTCAGTTTCAGCAGCAGGTAGTGAGAATGAAAAAGTGCTTCCCTGCCCTGGTATGCCCGAACTTCTCATCCAAATTTTACCGCGATGCATTTCGACCAGTTGTTTGACAATCGATAAGCCCAGGCCAGTGCCGGGAGTTGCCAAAACCATGGGGTCCTCGCCACGGAAAAAGCGTTCGAAAATCCGATCACGATGTTCAATCGAAATCCCGATGCCGTTATCTTGAACATCAATTTCAACATTTCCATTTACTTTGTGCAGAAATACCTTAACTCTGCCATGAGCCGGAGTGTAATTATAAGCATTGTCCAGCAAGTTTCCTAGAATCTGGTGTACTCTTTCTGGATCAGCCATAACAAGCGGTAAGGAATACTCAACATCCAATGAAACTTCCATGGGTTTGTTTTCTTTCTCTGAGCGACGCTGTAGCTCAGAGAAACATTCACTGGCGATACTCTGCAAGTCCACCGGTTGAATGGATAGCATTACCCGTCCCGCTTCGATTCTCGAAACATCCAACAAGTCATTTACAAGGACATTCAAGCGTTCTGTGTTGTTTTTTACAATATCCAGGAAGTGAGATTGGCTTTCGTTCATGACACCTGCTGCGCCCATAAGCAACAGATCGACATATCCCCGGATGGAGGTCATTGGTGTGCGTAGTTCATGGCTGACCGTGGCCACAAATTCGGATTTCAACCTGTCAACCTCAACTTCGTGCGTAATATCGCGGAATATGGAAACAGTTCCCAAAAATTCATCGCGCCATACTACTGCAGCCAGGTGCACCAGTACCACCCGGCCGTTATCAAGGTTGATTTGTTCTGCATAGGTTTCACCCATCTGGCTGCTGCCGGAGTTTTCTGTCCATTCTTTCACGGTTTGAATCCAAGTCTGGGTTGTTTTACCAAAAAGCCCAGCAAAACTTTCCAGCGATTGGCCTTCCATCTGGAGTTTATTGATATCTAGGATACGTTCCACCGAAGCGTTGACAAAAGTAATGTGGTTGGATGGATCTGTAACAACCACGCCATCTGCCACGGCCTCGAAAATGGCGGTTTGGCGGCTGGCCTCCACCTGCTGTTGGCGTAGCATGGAGCCAAGACGTTCGGCCTGATCTCGAATGAGTTCGTAAAGTTGAGCATTGTTGATGGCGATTGCCACCTGCGATCCAATGGCCTTCACCATTTCGAGCGCTTCATTTCCAAAGTAACCGGTTGAACGGTGAAAAACCATGATCGTTCCGATCACATCTTCGCCGACAAGTAGTGGAACCACCAGCGCACTGCGGTGGCTTTGAGATCCTGGCGCCGCCACCCAGCGAGAATCCTGGCGTAAGTCGTTCACCAGTACAGGTTCGCGGTATTTCACAGCCCAACCAGACAAACCCTCGCCAATTTTAAGTATCATTGGGCTCGATGTCTTGGTTTCTCCAGATTCTTCTGTTCCGGACATTGAGCCGTAGCCAGCCCGATAGTGCAGTTTGTTGTCTTCTGCACGCAGCAGCATAATGGTACCTTGTTCGGCGCCAATGGCATCATTGAGTAGGGCCAGGGTTCGGTTTAGAGCACGGTCGAGATCAAGGTTGGCAGTTACATCTGTTAATATTCGTAGCAGCGTTTCGGTATTATGTTGTTCGTGATTTAATTGGGACGTGCGTTCTGTCACCCGTTGTTCAAGAGTATTTGCAAGTTTTTGTGTTTCAGCAAATAGACGCGCATTCAAGATGGCTACGGTGGCCTGGTTGGCCAGCGTGCTTAGGATTTGTTGGTCGTCTTCTGTATAGGCGTTAAATTGGTAACTTTGCGCCGAGATTGCGCCGATCACTTTCCCGCTGGAAATCATAGGGACAGCTACAATTGAATGCGCTGGTCCTTTTTCGCCGATTGCCAGGCCGTGTTGAGATTCTGCCTCGCTGGCTTGTAACGTTAGGATGGATTGTCCTGTGGCAATGACTTGCCCGCTCAGTCCTTGTCCATAAGGCAGGCGTACCCCTGTAATGCGCTGTCCCATATCTACTACGTAAACACCATTCACATCATTTGTTTTCTCTTCCAGCAGGGCAATTACAAAAGCTTCGGCGGGCATGAGTTTTGTGGTGGCTTGATGGGCTGCACGGTAAATATCTTCTTCGTTCAAATTCGAACCGATGGCATACGATACCTGGTTCAAGATGGCAAGTCGTTCAGCCGTGGCCAGTGTCGATTGGTACAGGTCAGCATTTTCCAACGCGATTGATGCCTGGTTGCCAATTGTGCGAGCCAGTTCAATTTCCGCCGCCATAAAGCGCCGTGACTGTTTATTTTGCAGCACTATAGCGTATACCCTCTCGCTGCCTGCAAGCGGGAGCATCAGCAAGGATGAAGTGTCTTCCAGAAAATCTACCAACGAATCCAGGTTCTGATCATTACTGATATCTTCAACGGTATAAACCGTTTGAGATTCGCGTAAATGATCTAATACCACGGATGCGGGTAACCTGCGATAGATAATGGGGTGACCGGCTTCATCTGGAAGCACACTCAGTAAATAATCTCGTTTGTTTTTATCCAGCAAGAACAACAAGGCGCGGTCGACTTGCAATGCTGAAATCAATTGGTTTGCTGTCAGGCTTAGAACTTGATCGGCACCTAATGAGCCTCCCAGTTCAGCCGAGAACTTGTTGAGCATGCCCAAGCGCTTGGAACGTTCATCAAGTTCTGCCGCGCGCCGTACAGATTCTTCAAACAGATTTGCGTTATCGATGGCAACGGCCGCCTGGCTGGCAAATGTGGTGGCTAATTGCATAAGTTCATCGGTATAAAAGTGAACTTCTGACTTTTCAACCGCCAAAACGCCAATGACCTGATCTTTAACAATCAATGGAATACCCATCCAGGCCAAATAGCGTGGCTGCACAAGTGAAGTAAAGCGTGGGTCGCTGCGCACATCTTGCACAACAATGGCATGCCTGGTGCGTGTCATTTCATTGAGCAAAATACTGTCTGCCACTTCCACGGTCAGCCCTTTACGTTCTTCGTTGTCATCAAAACCGCGGGCATCAGCCACCACCATCTTGTTTTCCTGTCGCAGCCATAATATGGCGGTGTCGTAGGGGATGATGGTTTCCATGCGGTCCAGTAAGCTTGTTACCAGCTCATCAGGCTGCAAGCTGGATGTGAGGTTGGCCGCCACAACGTTCAACGCTTGCAGCTGTCCCGCTCGTTCTTGGGTAGTCTGCATCAGCCGCACATTTTCTAACGCGAGTGCCACTTGTTGTGTAAGTGAGAGCAGAATTGCTTCATCCTCGACATGGAAAGCTGCGGGTGTGTTGAAGTTGTCGAGCACCAAAACTCCCATCTGGCGTTCGTTGGTCATGATTGGCACAATCATGGCCGAAACTGGCAATCGGCCGCCGGTGGCCTTGCGATACTTCAGCAAGTTTTCGGGTTCCAGATTGTAATCAGAGACAAAGTTGACTTCGTCAACCCGACGTGGGCGTCCTTCGGCAGATATTTTTCCGGGAAGACCTTCACTCAGGTGGTAAGAAATCTCCATAATGCTAGCGTCGTCCACATAATTTGCGGCGGCTACCGGGGTGAGGACTTTGTTGAGTGGTTCCCAAGTAAAGACTACCCCCGCGTGTGCCGGGCTGACGACGTGCAAAGCGCTTTCCAGTAGGGATTTTAGAATATCGTGCGGATTTAGTCCCGTCAGATGACGGCTAAAGTCCAGCAGTAAGTTGACTTCCTGTAGGCGTTGTCGGGTTTCGGTGAGCAGGTTGATATTTTGTAAAATAATGGAAACTTGTTTGCTGACCTGGCTGTAAACTTGCCGGTCTTCATCTGAAAGCGCAGGTATTGTTTGTGTGTCTATCGCCAATACTGCAGCAATGGGCTTTTGGTTGATTACGACCGGGATGCAAATAAATGATTTGGCATGCAAATTCGATAGGAAAGGAGTATCGCGCCAAATTTCGTCTTCGTCTATATCTTCAGAAACAATTGTTTCGCCGGTCTGTAAACAGGTTCTAAGAGGGTTGCGTTGGCCAAAAGATGTCTCGGGGTTGTTATCACTCGGCAAATTCCCGATTACGTGCGTGATATGGGGGCCATCTATAGTCTGTCGGGCAATAATTGCTCCGGACATTTCAAAGTTGGTCAATACCTGGTTACCCAGCATTACCAGGGCTGCGGTCGCATCGATCTGCCGGCTAATGGCTTCTGTCACTTGCAGACTGGCGCGAATATGGCGTGCTCTCTGGATTACCTGGCTAAGCGCCAGCGTCTGTTCCAGGTCTTTGTGTAGCAACAATGGCAGGTTTTCCTGGCTGAGATCGACCAGCTGCTTTTGCTGTTTGACTTCCCGGTTCAGGGTCTCAATTTGAGATTTGTAGCTTTGAATGTTCAGACCGCTTGTAATTGTCAAAGCCGCTTGTGCAGCAAATACTTCCAAAGTTTCCAACGCTATCCGGTCCGGGCGTAATCCATCGCGAGGCGCATCCACGCTTATTAACCCCAGCGGGTTTTGGCTGTTATCGTAGATCGGTATTAGTAGAATGTCGTCGGGATTCCATGCATTGGGTTTTTGTTCAGGGGCTGTCATTGTAGTCAGGAATTGCACATCATCTGGAATGATGGGTGCTTTGTCAAAGGGGATGAAGTACAAATTACCCAGTCCAAATTCATTTTGCATTAGCTGCGCCACATTGGACCATTGTTGTTGGTGGGCTTGCATCATTGTAAAGGTAAGGTCGTCGATGCCGGTGGCAACGATGTGGGTCAGCAGACTTGTTTGTGGGTCATATAAGCTGATCAGCACCACGTTAAATGGGGTGGCTCTTTGAATACCCTGGGCGATCGAGCTCAACGCACTTACCAGCGTTTCGTCGATGCGAAGATTTTTGGAAGTTTCGAATAACTGCATTAAAGTTTCGGCTCGACGGCGGAATAATTCTGTGCGGCCCTGTTGTTCAATGTAGCGCAAGGCATTTCCAATTACCAGGGCTGCCTGCACACCAATATTCATCACTATTTCAAGGATTATTCCATCGAAACCTACTGGGTTTGTCGTGTGAAGTTCAATCAGACCGATAGTTTCATCCTGGTAACCAATTGGCGCAACCAGGACTGTTCGGATGCCTGGGTGTGGAGCCTGCTCATCACTCAAACCTGAAATTAGCCTGGATTCACCGGAGCTCAGAGCCTCGAGTCCTGCTTTTAAAAGCATCTCGGCTTGAGGATGTCCCAGATGGAGCTTTTCTTGGCGAATTTGGTCTTCTTGTTTTGGTTCGTACAGTGAAACTGAGCCGCACTTCGCACCGCTCACCAGCAAGCATTCGTCATAAACTATTTGAACCAATTCCTTAATATTTGTAGTTGAATTGAGCTCTCGTGTGATGCGGTTCATCGCAGCCAAATAATCTGATCGGCGTCGCAGTATCGCATCTGTTTCGCCAGCATGCTGGGCACTATCAATTGCAATAGCCAGTTGTCCGGCAAGTGTCGCAGCAATTTGCAAATCATCAGCAGCGAAAAAGTCCTCTTTATATGCACCAAACATCATTTCGCCGATACTTTTGCCCTGAACGATCAAGGGTATGACCATTCCCGATGCCAGATTTAGTTTTCGGACTATTGCCCGGTACAACGGCAGAACCCGCCTGTCTTTTGCCAGATTTCCCGAGACAAAGGAATGCTGGCTTCCTGCCACAGTCATACGGAAAGCTGATGGCTTCAAATTAATTTTGGAGAGTGGTTCGGTCAATTCAGCCGGCACGCCAAACGCTGATGCAATATGTGCGCGCATGATCCCTGCGTTTTCATCCAGGAGGAATATTGCGCCGGTATCCGCCAGGAATAGATTTCCTGCTTCATGAAGAACATCGTACAGCATTTTATCCAGCGTGGTCTGCGAACTGACCACATTGGCAATCTGTAGCATAGCCTCAACACGTTGGTTCCGTAGCTGATTGTGCTGTACCAGCATGGCATTTTCCATGATGGTCGCAATCTGCGCCGAAATAATTTTTAAGAGTTGTAATTCATCCTTTGAAAATGCCGCGTTATGTATGCGGTGATTCGAAAGCTGTAGATATCCCAAAAAACGCCCGGAAGAGATCAATGGCACTAATGCTGTATCGCGTATCGACGCAGCCAGGGCTACGTCTTGTAGACCTAGTTCAGTCCAGGTTGTGTCCTGTGTGGAATTGGTAGTGATAACAACCTGCTGTTTGATAATATTTGTTTCCATCAAGCTGTGTTGGCGTACAGATGATTTATAAACCGCGGTAATATTATCGGGCAACCCCTGAAATGGCATTTGAGCTTGGATGCTGCGTCGCTGCCCGTCATAAAGCAAGAACCCTAATATTTCAACATCAAACAAAGGCGAGAGCACGCCCAGTATATGGCTGATCAAGGTCTGCAGATCTGGTGCCGGGTCGAAACCTTTTGCCAGGTTGGTCAGGCTTGATAGTTTGTGGTTCCACCGTAATTGAGCTTCATTCAGTTCCGCATTCCGCAGCCCAATAGCCGCCTGTCTCATGATCACCTGGATGATGCGTAGATCATCAATTGCAAAACCATTGACCGGCAAGACCCCTATTTCAAGCGTGCCCACAAAGTAATCGTATGCTTGCAGGGGAATGCCAATATAGGAACCCATTGGTGGCAAGCTATGATTAATGGGGTCATAAAACTCCAGGTTCGATATGCGTGTATCCGAGATAAATAATTCCTTTCGACTGGAGACCAGTTGGTTTGCATATTCTCCAAAAACGCTTATCTCTCCGCGTTGCAGGATGCGCTCGCCTCCGTTGGTCCCTTCCAGACGAAAAGGAATCAGGCTTTGGGATGTCTCATCCCAGGTTTTGACTTCAATAAAATCTGCAGCTACCAGGCGTTCGACATTCACTAATATCGACCTGGTTGTTGCCTCCAGACTTAAACTTGAACCAGGCGTTTCACTCAAGTCAGAAATCGGTTGTAAGTCTATGTTCTGCAAGTTTCCAAGGCTGCCTGTTACAAGGGCGCGGGCACCTTCTATTTGTCGCAGTGCCAAAAGTATGGTCGGTACTGGCCCTGGCACACTGTAAGAAACAGCATCCAATAACTTCCCATTAACTGAAAAACGCGACTGACCTTCAGCCGCGCAAATTTCATAATAACTGTCTACCGGGCGAACTCTGCGTCCCATTCTATCTATATTGGGGGCTTCTCCGGGTAAAAGTTCGAACAATTCTCTGGCGGTATCATTAATATTGCGAATTCGCCCGCCTGCCTCAATGATGAGAATGGCATCCTGATGCATATGGATTTCAGAAGATTCGAATTCAACCGGAGCCTGTATGGGTGGGTGAATTCGCGGTACGATACGCAAAAATAACCAGACCAGTAGAAATAATAACAGTCCGGATAGTAGAAAGCCGATGCCCAGGATGGTTTGCCCTTGCAGCATAACGGCAGTTGTCTTGTACTATAACTTGGAGCTGGCAACATCCTGGCGACGCGCTTCGGCGGCCAGTTCGGTAATTTCGCGAATATCTGAAAATGGGTATTGTGATGGCGATACCAATCCAATGGCCATAGTCATGAACGGGTATTGCTCTGTTTTTCCTTCCTTTGCCGGTGCCTGGATAAAGCCCTGCTGGCGGTCCATAAAGTTATAGTGCGATATTACTTCCTCGGCAAAACGGGTTTTCAACTTTTGGCGAATCGTAGGTGCGATAGCCTCGGATGTTAAAATGACGAAATTGTCACCACCGGCATGGCCTATAAAGTCATCTGGTGTACCGAGTTCATCCAAAACCTCGCCAATTAACATTCCTGCAAACCGCAAGACATCATCACCTGCTACAAAACCGTAGACATCATTAAAAGGCTCAAAATCGTTGATGCGTATGTCCAGGCAAGCCCAACTGGTTTCGCGGATAATGCGCCGGAGTTGTTCTTCAATCAGACGTCCCGCCGGTAGTCCTGAGCGCGGATCGGTAAGACTCTCACGTTCAGACCGGCGGATGGCACCCTGAACACGCAGCTTCAATTCTTCAATGTCAAATGGTTTGGTGATGTAATCGTCAGCGCCCAGCTCTAAACCCTGCAAACGGTCACTCCGTTCATCTTTTTGGGTCAGGAAAATGACTGGTATATGGCTGGTGCGGGTATTGGTTCGTAATCTGCGACACACCTCATAACCATCTATATCAGGCAGCATGATATCAAGGATGATCAAATGGGGCAAAGCCTGGCGAGTTTTCTCCAAGGCATCTTTACCACGCAAAGCTGTATCAACCTCGAACCCAAGACCGCTGAAATAGATCTTCAGCATATTTGAAATATCGACATCGTCTTCGGTGATTAAAAGACGGGCTTTTCCCATCGCGAGCCTCCCATCATAATTTGCGCCCTACATTTTGGGTACGTTTTGCCTGGCGCACTTTTTCGATTTGGTCAGTTGTCACTTCTTTTTCAAAAGAGCGGAAACCGCTTAGCCGGAAGCCATGTTTTCCAGCAATTTTAGCAATTTCTTCTACGCGCGTGCGGGTTAGATCTTTGCCAAGTGAATAATCTTCCCAGCGACCTTCAAGAGCAAGGGCCATGGTCTCTGCCATGCAGGCATAGGATTTCCCTTGCGGAAACCCGAAGTTAAAATTGAAATTTACGGAGCCGGGTACATCAACCATGCCTCCGTCGATTACTAATATATCATCTCGCGCTGCTGCTACCATTGCAGATACATCGCGAGGTCGCGCAACGTCGCAAACCACTGCGCCGGTTTGCAAATACTCCGGCTGAAATACATCCTGGATGGCACTGGTCACAGTCAATATCAATTGCGCGTTCCGTAATACATCCATTTTGGTACTCGTATGCAATTTTGCACGCGCGGTGCTGTGTAATTGTTCACGCAAGGCATCAAGCGCATCACTGCGACGACCTATCAAGTATAACTCACCTACAACTTCTGAAAGAAGTTCTGCGCAAATTTTTCCGATCGCGCCTGTTGCGCCAACTACTGCTGCCGATGCAGATTCCAATGGAATCCCCATGATATTTGCGGCTTTTAGCAGCGCTTCCACCGCCAGAAAGACAGTATAGGAATCACCAGTTGTGACCGGAACATCCAGTTCACGGGCGATTGTTATACCCGCATCACCTACCACAGACGTAAAAGCGCCTAATCCAAGAATATTTGCGCCGAGTTTTTCTGCCATATGCCCAGTCTGGATAATTTTCTGGTAGACCATCTTTTCTGGGAGTTCCAACATGCGCTTGGGGGTAAACGGGCAGGCAACAAACCAGCCTTTGATTTGTTTGCCATTCCATTCGGAAGTTATCCCCTCAATCTCTGAAATGTAAACTGGTGGGAAAAAAGTTGAAAAAAAGTTAATCTGATTTTCGGTAAGCACTTTCCCTAAAATCGGGAATTTTCGACTTACATCTCGCTTGGGGTCAATTGGATGAATAATAAATGCAAAAGTATCCATGGATTACCACGATTCGATGTTCTTTATGCCTCGCCGCGGATAAAGGTGCTTATGTAAATGTGAATTGCGCATCTTATGATGATCGCTATCTTCATACTTTATATCTTTATCGATTACACGCCGCTCGCTCGATCCAGCTAACACAACATCCGATTCGATAGTACGTGCTGGATATATGATCATCCCGGCGCCAATCCGGCAGTTGTGTCCTACTGCTCCCCCTAATACTGGGCGATTAGAAGTTTTTAATTCATCCTGTCCATCCAGTGCTTTAATAGGAGCCGGAATTAAATTGTAATCTGTAAAAGTTGAACCAGCTCCGATAAATGTATTGCGTCCAACCACACACATCTGCAAGCAAGTATTTTGTGCGACCATCGAATTTTCCATAATGGTGGTCATGAACAATGCCGCACGGAAAGGTAAAAAGGTGCCGTCGCCGATAACTGATAACATCAAATGCACACCCTGGGAAATATTTACATTGCTTCCGATAATGCAGTTTTCAATCACTGCTCCAGCACCAATGGTGACATTATCACCGATTGTGGTAGGCCCGTGGATGGTGGCATGTGGATCGATGACGCAATTTTTACCAATCTGAACCAGTTTCGAGCATTCCAATAGCTGTCGGCCTTCATAAAGTGCTGATGAAATCAGACCCAATTTAAATCCCAGGTCATTTTTCAGACGCTCCTCAAAGCGTACCCCCCGGGAAAACAAGCCAAAAACTCCATCTGCGATAAAAATATGAGTCCAGCAATCAATTGACATCATGGCTCGCATCGGCACCTGGTAAACCAGATCACCACGTTCGCCAGCCATATAGGACGGCACATGGTAATAACCAACCTCGCGGGCTTGCAAATCAATGACCAGCGGGTCAGCGTCTGCTTCCGGGCCGTTGGGATAATACCAAAGATCTGCCAGGTATAAATTCCCTGCTGGGGTATAGGATGTTGAAAGTGGTAAGGCATGCTCTCGAAAAGAAAGATCGTCCATCGAGAAAGCGGCACGCGTAGGGCGACCATTATCTTTTGCCAGGCGGATGAATTCGCGGATGTAAAATTCATCAAAAAAAAGGTTGTCACGATAGACCAGCATTGGTTCGTGCACAAAAGGAATGCGTTCGTGCGAAGAGATTTCCACTTCTCTGGTTGTATACGGCGCGAGTAAATCCCGCTGCCATAGCCAGAGCGGTACATTTTGGATGCGTAAATCGCGTGCAGGTTCATTGAATGGGGGAATAGGTCTGGGAGCTTGTAAAATTACCTTTAACATCGCTTAACTCACGAGGTGCCGTACATCGGGGTCTTATCAATTGCAATTGTGCAGGTCAAATCGCCTTTGGCGATGCATTCGGTTTCTTCCACGTTAAAGTTTTTCCCACCACTGATCCAGATAAGGGCTTCCTGGATCAGGCCGACGGCCATTTGACAGGTTGCAGTGTTTGTATGGCGCTCCCAGCACAATGGGCATTTTTCGATTTGCCAGAGCAGCGTCTTGCCTGTATCTTCCAGTCTGACGTGTTGGTCGGTATATTTGTTAAAAATATCCGCGAAAGCAGCAGCCCCTATCTTCAGCTTCGTTCCAAAGGGTAAAAGTCGGAAGGCCAGGTCCGTCAATCCAAAGAGCGGGCCAAACTCACGCAGGACATGTTGAAAACAGGCTCTGCCGATGCGGAGTGCCACGCCACGGCCCCCGTGCGGTCCATAATAGTCTTCCAGCGCACTTTGCAGGCGGCTAATATATTCAAAACGAAATTCCAGAAGCTGGTTATTTTGGGGGTAATGACCGATAAATTCAGATAGCCCAGCCAGGTTGGAGATTGCATTTACACCATTTTGGCCGAGAACTTCTTCAGCTGCCAGAAAAATAATCCGCCCCATTCGGTTGGGATAATAGTAGGTTTTGCTGGGTGTATTCATCAGGGCAGTGTCTCTTCCTGATCCAAGAATGTCTTCAAATTTTCCATGAAATCCTGTGGAGTATCGAGCATGATGAAATGCTGGGCGCGCTGCCACCGTACAATTTTTGCATGTGGCACACCTTCCAGAAGAGGCTTCCATTGGTTCGGGCTAACGATATTGTCGCGGTCGCCAAACATACCCATGACTGGGATCTTGAGCTGGGGCAGCATTGGGCGTAAATCTGTGCGTCGTAGTGATTCTATGCTGAGCAGGAAGGATTCGACCGTCGTTTTGGTTAGATCATTGTCCATCATCTGAGGAAAACGCGGATCTGCGCAAATGTAAGGCGAAGCCAATTTCATCCCACTTCGGAATGTCCACATCATGTTGAAGATCATTCGGGCGATAAACCGATATCCCGCCAACTTCAACGGGATGGCCAATGACGAACCGACGATTGGCGATCCAATGATGACAACTTTGCTTACTCGTTCCGGGTACTGCAAGGCAACGGATAAGCTGACGGTGCCACCCATGCTGTGACCAACCAATGGAGCCTGGGCTATGCCGAGGCGATCCATAAACTGCTCTACCAGAACGACAAAATCCTGGACCGCATAGGTTTCTCGTTTTTTACCTGATTCACCAAACCCCCAAAAATCCATGGCATAGGTTCGATAATAACGCCCCAAGTAGGCCATGGTTTCTTGCCATAAGCCCCAGGATCCCAACCAGCCGTGAAGCAAAATCACCGGACGGCCACGCCCAAAGACTTCATAATGAACGATGCCTTGATCTGTGGTAATTGAAGACACGGCTACTTTCTCAAGATCTTATTTTTCTCCGCCTTCCATCTCCGCCAGAATGCTGTAAAGCAGTTCCAGTAGGACATTTTTGACGGTGGTTTTTTGAGTGGCGACACACGGGAGCAGCTTGACCTTCGGTGACAGGCGCAATGCGTTGCGCATATCTTCCAGCTCCCAGGCATCCGGGGCATCCTGTTTGTTAGCGGCGACCACATAAGGTGTGGGCGCATATGCGCGGAAGGTCTCCAATATTGAACGTCCTTCGCGGAAAGTTTCTGGTCGGGTGCTGTCGATCATTACAATAAACCCCAGCATGCCTTCGGATAGAATCTCCCACATAAAATCAAAACGTTTTTGTCCTGGTGTTCCAAATAAATAGAGCACAAGATCTTCATCCACAGTAATTCGGCCAAAGTCCATGGCAACCGTGGTAGCTTGCTTTACAGCGCGTTCGCTGGCATTGGTGATTTTCCGTTCAGTGGCAACTACATCGATTTCGCTAACTGAACGAATAAATTGTGTCTTACCTGCGCTAAACGGCCCTGTCACCACCATTTTGACGGTTTGCATAATAATTCAGCCTCAAAGAAAAAAATTAGATCGAGCGGATACGCGTGATCAACCGGTTTACCAGCGATTTCTGTTCTTCCCGGTTTTGGACAGTCGCTTGCGGGCGAGTGAGCTCCGCAGAAAGTGTTGTACCCTCATGTCGGATCACTTCCACGAGTCCGGCTTGCAGCAGTCCATAAACAATGCGGCGAATTTCGAGGTCACTCATCTTTGCCGCGGAGCCAATTTGTTTAATAGTGTTACGTGGATTGATATATGAAACAACGCGCCATTCTTCTACGCTTAGGTTCATTTTTTGCATCGACGTGCCAGGACGCTCAATAAACTTAAGTGCCATGTCAAGGCTGGGTATTTCATCTTGTAATTGTTCCCACTCGCGTAATTGACGTGCACCCTCAATGATCAGGTTCTCAAGATCAAGCCGCACAGTAATACGATCATCTGGTGGCAGCATTTCGTTTTCAAACCGGAAAGAGCCTTCCACCCAGGTGAACAAGCGGCGTACAATGTCAGTGAAATATGCCTGAAGTGCATTTAAGATATCATCTTGGGTAATATATCCGGCATTAATCAGCAGCAGTCCCAATTCTTTATCGCTGACGTGCGCCGCCCGCAGTTGGATGGCACGCAACTGACCTGTGGTGAGCCGATTTGAGCGGTGCAAGATTGTCGCCAGGTGGTTGTCCTCTTGCCCGGTTTGGGCATAGGACAGTTTCCCATTCCGGAAAGCGATACGAGCCGCCTCGTTGGGTCCTTCTATCACCAAAGTCCCGGTCTTATGGGCCAGGTTGATGAGATTTAGCAATTGTGTCACAGTAAAATCGCGCAGGTTGCCCCGGAGAGCCATTGACCGCCTCAATATAATGCTTCTATGTAAAAGAAACGCTAAAAGGATTATACATGCAAGGCATATAAGTGTAAATATGCAGCGATCTGCCTGGGAGCGGTACCAGGCTGAATGCAAACAATCTGAAAGGTGGCAGGCGGTTCGATTGTCGGTTTTTGGATATGGACCCTAAGAAAAGCCTTCGGGAAATTGGTTTATTCTGCCAGCTTTTCAACTTGTTGCCAGTAATGCAGGGCGCAAGAAGATCAAAGTAGCGTTTTAGCTTTATTCTATTGGTACTCATCCTTGTCCCCATTACTTTTGGGGGATGCGTGCGAAAATTCTCTGGTTGTATAATTAATGTATTAGTGGTGGCTATGGAAATTTGCGTGTAGTAAGATCAGGGTGGATTAAGCCAGGTTTATAGGTAGCTGTTTGTTTTCGATTTGAGCCTGTAGTTCGGAAAACTTTAGAATTATTTGTGGGATTGTTTGGCGGCAGAGACTATTTTGTCTCCTTTGTGTCGTTTAACTTTGACATTGATCCAGGTATTATTGGTATTTGGTTGTTCCTTCCAAAAATTTTTCATCAAATCATGCCCTGATTGCGAGTCTGCGTTTATTCAATATCCAGTCCATTGAGACGCTAATTCATACAAAACTATATGTTGGCACAATGGAGTTGTGTTCAAGGAAGTTAGCTTTTATTTTGACATTTGTTTCAAAGAAGATGGCCAATGTGTATCATTAATAATTATGTAGTCTGGTAGGGAGAATTCATGAGTAAAAAGGTTGATTTTTTTATTGCTCTTTTCTTGTTCAGCATCCTTTTATTTATTCCATTGATGCTCGATAGCAAAAATGCTTCAGCGCAGGATGTTCAAGCGGAGTGGGATGCTGTCATCGAAATGAGTCCTGACCAGGTTGTGTATGCTCAGAGTAATTTTGTAAAGCCATCTAACGTTCCCGGAGCGAAAGGTGTTGCGCGCAGCATCGCTGCCCGCAATCTCGTTCTTTCTGGTGTGCAAGGCATCGATCAACTGCGCACCATACTCTTCGATGAACTATCCCCGGCCGTGGATTTTCTGGGTGGTCCAGTGGAGCTGACCCTGGTCTTGCCTGCCGGAAATGCTCCGATAACTTTGCAGCTTGAGGCTCGTCTAACAGCTGGCTATAGCTGGCAGGTTGTCTCTGATAGCCAGGCGCGCTACATTCAGAATGGAGAAGCCGCTTTCGTTACTCGCTATCGTGGCCTTGGCGCGCCTTCTCTTCAGACGATCCAGCTCATGCCCCGTGCAACTGGGGATGAGACCGTGCGACTGGTTTACAGGCGGCAGTTTGACCAGACCACTCCCACACACGCTCGCCTCAGTCTTAAAGTGCCCGAAACCAGTACTGTGGTTGAATTGAATGACCCGACTCCATCCGAGCCAGTAGATTCAGCCGCTACAACCAGTGTGAGTACTGATAATAAGATCAACCCGATTGCCGTACTACCCCTTAGAGGTTTACCAACCTCATGGGACTGGCGCACCCAGGGTATTGTTCCAGCGGTACGTGATCAAGGCAGTTGTGGCAGTTGTTGGGCATTTGGCACTGTTGCAGTGATGGAATCTGCAGTTATGAAGGCTGGCGCTCCATCTGCTGACCTTTCGGAGCAATTTCTGTTATCTTGTAATAAGGATGGTTGGAGCTGCAATGGGGGTCTAACCGCCAGCAAATATCATCTCGATACTCTCGGTAAAAGCCAGACTGAAATTGGTGCAGTGCTGGAATCGGTTAAACCTTATACGGCCACAAATGGGAGTTGCAGTATAGCGCTTCCCCATGCTTATAAAGCCGATAGCTGGCAGTTCATTGTCGCAAATGAATTTACCATGCCTACTGTCGATCAAATCAAGAATGCCATCTATACCTATGGTCCTGTTACCGCCGGGGTTTGTGCTGGTTCTGGTTGGAACAGTTATTCAGGCGGCACATTTGCTATTGATGAAAGCAGCCAGTGTGGAGGTTCCACTAATCATCAGATCGTCCTGGTAGGTTGGGATGATGCCACCGGAACCTGGATTCTGCGTAACAGTTGGGGCTCTGCCTGGGGCAATGCTGGTTATATGAATATCAAATGGGGAATTTCAAAAGTGGGTGAAGGCACATCCTGGATTAAATATGTGGGTACCTCACCGCTCCCAACCTCGACCTTGCTCCCGACCCTGCCACCAACCCTGCCACGTACACCGACGATTGCACCAACCTCAACAGCTAAACAAACATCAACACGTACCCCAACCTTGCCAGCACCAACCTTTACCCGTACCCCGATCGTATTATTTACTTCAACCCGTACTCCAACCCGTACCAGCACACCGGTGATACCACCAACATCAATAACCTTACCGACTGCAACTCGTACCGCAACCCGTACGGTAACCCCGCTCCCTACTATATCACCGACCTTTACCCGGACTGCGTTGCCAACTTTTACCCGCACACCAACCCTGCTTCCCTCTAATGTCGTGCCGGCTGCGTATTCGCCATCGGGTGATACCTACTCTGCCAGTCCCACCTACAGCTGGGAAAGGCTAGGAACTGTCTCATCCTACATGCTCAGGGTTAAAGATCTTGCATCTGGTACTTATCTGATCGATGGCCTGGTGGTTGCCAGCACTTCTTGCAACACTGCGACAAACCGCTGCTCTAATACACCGGCCATTATGCTAACATTTAATAAAAATTATCAATGGCAGGTGGCTGCTGGTAGTGGCGCCTATTCTGCGCCTAAAACTTTTATACCTCTTGTTGGATTCAATTCCCAATTCAACGGTAGTGCTGCTGGCTGGGTAGTCCGCCCGGGTGGCGCATGGGCGAATTCTGCCACATCTCTTTACACAAATGGGGCTGCAAACCTGGTTTCAAGCGTCAGCTACGATCAAACCTTCAGTAATTTCACCTTTCAGGTACGAATGAAACGCGTCAGTCCCGCTGGCTATTCATCGGGTCTGGTAGTGCGCGGCATCCCTAATTTTGGTATCGATAAAGATTGGAAGACATCCTACCAATTTCTGTATCGTCAAAATGGAACTTTTAGCGTATGGAAAGGGATTAATGGTAGTTGGACTCCCCTAAAAGATTGGACTGCATCGCCTTCAATTGTAACGAATGGCTGGAATACACTCAAAGTCATTGCTGATGGTAAGGATTTCCGATACTACATCAATGAAATTCTGGTCTGGTCTGGCTCAGATATTTCCCTGGTAAATGGTCAGGTTGGATTGTGGATGTACCGGGGATCATCGGCTGAAAATCTTGAAGTTGACTGGGCCGTCCTTGGCATGTCTGAATTGTTCAAGGCTGCTGAGAGGGTCGAAATAGGTCAGATTGAACTTAATCGGAAGTATGACCGCTTTGGCAAACCTCTCCGTTAGTAATACTCTGCCTGCCAATCCAGGTTCCCATCAAATGAAGCCAATAAGAATGGTTAATGTAACGAGTGACTTTTATGAATAGAAACCGATTCCCTGGCTGTCTAATAGCCATTGTTATCCTTCTGACTGCTTGCAGTAGTCAAGGAGCAGGAAGTACCAATGTGGCGCTTCCTACCATTCAAGCTACCGTTGCCACATCAGAGCCGCTTTCCTCTCCTGAACCAGCCGCTGGATCAGACAGTGAGCCAAAGAAAGGTAACCTTGTGCTAGATCTTACCGAAGAGCAAAATGGCTCAAAAGTGACGCTCAGCGTCGATGGTATCTTGCATGTTGTCGTCAGCGGAAACCCTACCACTGGTTTCACCTGGGAGACACAAAACCTGGATACCAGTCTTCTTCAACAGCAGGCGGAACCGGTTTACACCCGGTCCAATACTCTGGTGGGTGGCGGCGGTACTTTTGATTTTACTTTCAAGGCCATCAAGCCTGGTGATGCTACGCTGCGCCTGATTTATCACCGGACTTTTGAGAAAGATACCCCACCAGCACGCATCTATGAGGTTACAGTTAATATTCAAACCTGAATAATGGGTAATGCGACACGGCCAGATTGGGTTTTGCGCAAAAATAAACACAAAAGCTACTCGTCCATACTATTTTTTATTGAAATGAACATAGCCATTACTGACGTTATTCAAACATAAATTCAGCGATCATAGTTATCTACAGGCCAGCTCTCGGTTTTTCAGAGCTGGCCTGTCTGTTTTCTCTTTATTTTTTTAACGCTGTGAGCATGGCTTTGTACCTGGGCGGTTCTTCCTCGAAGATATAGATAACCGGAGCGACCACCACCCCACTGCCGCCAATCGAGCGCAGCTCGGTGATGGCGCCGAAAAGTTCATTACGGTGCACGATGATGTGCAGGTCATACCAGTTTGGGTCGCCATCTCGGTGAATGATCCGGCTGATAGTTGGGCCGTTAAGCCCGCCAATTGTTTTTTGCGCAAAAATTCGTCCGGCAATTGCTTCCGGATTTTCGCCGCGCATGTTGGCAAAAATCGAGACATTGTTTTGCGCACGGAGATAGGCTTCAATAAATTCGAGCAGTTGGCGAGCTACTGCCAATGCCTGTGGATTTGATTCGAGTACCGCTCTGTTTGCCGCTAAAACCGACTGAGAGCGTTGAATTTGTCCATCGCTGAGTGGACGCAGGCGATTGTCGCGCAGGGTCTGCCCGCTTGAAACCAGGTCCGATATCATATCTGCATAACCTATGGCCGGCGCAATCTCCAGGGTGCCTTCTGCGCTGACGATCGAAAACGGAATTGTATGCGCAGATAAGAAGCGTGAGGTTAGTTCTGGAAATTTTGTTGCCACTTTGAGCGGGCGGCCAAGAGCTTGGGCTTCGGTTCGCAGATCTTCGACTGTTTCAACTGAGTTCCAGCTTTCGGGAACCGCCAGTGCCAGAGCACATTTCCCATAGCCGAGCTCTTCGTGCAGAATCATGATCTCGCCATTTTCGCCGCGATGTTCTTCCAGCACATCCAGCCCGGTAATGCCAAAATCCACGCTGCCATTTCTGATGGAAATGACAATGTCGGTTGGACGTTGAAACAGCACCGTTAGTCCGGGGATGGATGGGATCGTCGCTTCATACTGGCGCGGATTTGGTTTGTAAATATCAATTCCGCAGGCCTTAAGAAACTCAATTGTTTCCTCGGCCAGCCGGCCCTTGGATGGGATCGAAAGACGCAGATCGGTTCGTTGCATAAGAGACTCCTTCTATGCGAGCACTCGCGGCAATTTTTGAGTATTTAGTAGATCAGCCGCAAGGTGGTTGGGAAATTAAAAGGCCCCTGGCTTTCTGGCCGGGGGCTTTTCTGTGGTTAGTTGGCACGAAACGAAACTAACCTGCTTTCCGGTCAGGCAGGTGGCGCAGGTGACAATGATGATGGGCGAAATTCAATTTCATGGCAGGAATCATTTTACTTGTTGGTTCATTTTCCGTCAATCAAAATTTAAGCAGGCTTTACCTGTCTTGCTGGTCTATTGTTCAAGTTTAGTTTTGGCTGTCCTTCAAATCGCTGATTTCGGTCAATTCACCGGTTACGATGAAGATTGTCCGTTCGCAAATATTGGTCACCCGGTCGGCGAAGCGCTCCAGGTTATGCGCCACCCACAAAAGCCAGTTGGCGCGTTCAATATTCTTTGGATCCTCCATGATGTAAGTCATTAGTTCGCGGTAGATCTGAATGTAGAGTGCATCAACTTCGTCATCTTCTGCCGGAATTGCGCGTGCTACCACAACGTCCTCATTCACAAAGGCGAGTAGGGCGCGGTGCAGCATGTCTGCGCCTTTTTGAGCCATACGTGGAATATCCACCAGCGGTTTTAGCAAGGGTTGTTCGCCCATGCGCACATTGATTATGCCGATGCCCTTGGCATAATCGCCCATGCGTTCAAGTTCGCTGATCACTTCAAAAAATGAAGCCAGCAAGCGCAAATCATGTGCCATGGGCTGCTGGGTTGCAATAATGATCATTACCTGATTTTCAAGTGCAAAGCGCTTCTCGTTTATTTGCTTATCCAGCGCAATTACCTTGCGAGAGGCAGCTATATCCCTCTTCTTCATGGCATCCACAGCATCCAGTACATTTTGTTCAACCAGGCTACCCAGTAAGATAATCTCGTCTTTCAATTGTTGGATTTCTGTTTCAAAGGTTTTACGTAACATAGTGCACCTCGTTTTTCTTGTTGATGAATTGTGGTCCGGCTAACCAAATCGACCGGTAACATAATCTTCGGTACGCTTGTCAGTTGGCGCAGTGAACAGCGTTTTTCCTTCAGCGTGCTCCACCAGTTCCCCTTGTAGAAAGAACGCAGCGTAATCGGCTGTCCGAGCTGCCTGTTGAACTGAGTGCGGCACCAGAATAATGGTGTAATTCAATTTTAGTTCTTGTAGCGATGCTTCGACTTTGCTCGTGGAAATTGGGTCCAGCCCAGAAGTAGGTTCGTCTAGCAGGATGATTTCAGGCTCCAATGCCAGAGAACGTGCCACGCATAAACGCTGCTGCTGACCGCCGGAAAGGGCAATTGCCGGATCGTCGAGACGATCTTTGACTTCATCCCAAAGTGCGGCCTGTTTCAATGAGCGTTCCACCGCTTCGTTTAGCTTTGAGCGACGATTTTCGCCCATTACTTCCAGTCCGTAAGTGATATTTTTTCGAATGGACATTGGCAACACAACCGGCCGGGCGAATACCATACCGACTTTGCGCCGCAGTTTAATCACATCAGTTTTGGGGTCAAGAATATTTTCCCCGCTGAGTAAAATGCGCCCACTTGTGGCTTTTACTTCCGAAAGATCGTTCAGCCGGTTAAGACAGCGCAGTAAAGAAGATTTACCGCCACCTGCCGGACCAAACAAGACCGTAATGGCATTTTCCCGAATGGCCAGGCTGATATTGCGTAGCGATTCTGTGCCATCATCATATTGCAAGCTGAGATTTTCGATGACGATTTTATCTTTCACTCTTATTTTCCACGGACCATGCGGACAAGAAGCGAGATCAACCAGATGATAACCAGGCAAACCAGCAGAAAATCTACCTGGTCTGGTAGTGGGCTAATCCTAAGGAATCCCACAAACATGAGCAATAGCAGGTTTCCAATAGAAGTGAAGGCATTTCCAATTAGACGTGCTACCTGGTCAAGTAGTTGATTGGGTGTAGATGGTGGCATGTGTACCTCCAATAAGATGGAACCAAAATAAAATAAAAAATCCCGGTTGAATTACCACTGCCTGCGTGCCCGAGCTCTTGACCGGATGACGGTCGCGATCAGGTTCATACCCAATACAAAAGTAATTAATACTAAGGCAGTGCCATATTGGATCTGGAAAGGCATTTCTGGCACCTGGGTGGAGATCACGAACAAATGATAAGGTAGTGCCATGGTTGCATCAAAAACTGAATTGGGCAAGCGCGGCAGAAAAAATGCCGCACCAGTAAAGAGGATGGGGGCAGTTTCTCCTGCGGCTCTTTCCAACCCCAGTATTATGCCGGTAATGATGCCAGGTAATGCCTCTGGCAGAACGATCCGGCGAATGGTTTGCCAATGGGTTGCGCCCAGCGAAATTGAGACAGTTCTGAAGGATTGCGGCACAGCTCGCAAGGCTTCTTCTGCCGTTGAAATAATGACCGGTAAAGTCATGATCGAAAGCGTGAGTGAAGCCGAGATGATACTTGTTCCAAACTTTAAAAAGAGAACGAATAAACCCAGTCCAAACAATCCGTAAACAACCGAGGGGATTCCGGATAAGTTAATGATGGCGATACGGATAACGCGTGTCAGCCAGTTGTCTGCGGCATATTCTGATAGATAAATGGCCGCGGCCACACCCAGTGGCACAGAAAAAATAGCTGTTCCAATCGTCAGATAAAAAGTGCCAACGATGGCAGGCATGATGCCACCCTGGCGCATACCATCATGTGGAAACCCGCTTAGAAACTCGAAAGAAATTGCGCCTCCACCCTGCCAGATGATATAAATTACAACGCCAATGATGGGAATGACGGTCAGAGCGGCCATCATTGTTAGCAGGCCGAAGCCCAGGCGCTGGGTGAGATTGCGATTGATGAATGACGTTTTTTTCATTTTATCTGGTCTATTCTTGATATTTACCTTTTGCCAGTTTTCCAATCACACGCCCTGTCAGGATAATACCTTTTCGGCGCGTTTCTGTGAGCGGAAAACAACCGCTGAGGCTGTCACGTTGACGATGAGGGAGATAATGAAAAGTACCATTCCGATGAAAAATAAAGTGTGATAATGAATGCTGCCGTTCGCCACTTCGCCCATTTCGGCGGCGATAGTGGCTGTCATGGTGCGTACTGGGGCAAAGAGCGCACCTGGTGTAATTGCCAGCACTGGCGCGTTGCCAGTCACCATCATGACTGTCATGGTTTCGCCGATTGCGCGACCGATCCCCAGCATTACTCCGGTTAGCACACCTGAGCGAGCTGCCGGGAGGGTTACCTTCCAGATTGTTTGCCAGCGTGTGGCTCCCAGTGCCCAGGCGCCTTCGCGGTAAGATCGCGGCACAGAGTCAAGGGCATCTTCTGCCACCGAAACGACTGTTGGCAGGGCAATTGCACCCAGTAGGAGCGAACCGGTGAAAGCGGTCAAGCCGGTTGGTAGATTCAGCAAAATCCGTAAATAGGGCGCAAGTGCAAGTATACCTAAAAATCCAAGTACAACAGACGGTAGGCCACCCAATAGTTCCACCAGGGGTTTTAATATTTCACGTGCCCAGCGTGGAGCAATTTCCGAGATGAAGATGGCTGTTCCGATCCCGAAAGGAACCGCGATCAAGGTCGCACCCAGGGTCACAATGATTGAGCCGCTGATCAGTGGCAAAATACCAAAATACTTTTCGATTGGATACCAGCGCAACGCAAACAGGTCAGAAAGTTGGACTTCTTGCAGCGTTGGCAGTCCCTCGCGCAGCAGAAAATAAAAAATGAGCGCCACAAATACGATCGCAGAATATCCCGCGGCGCGAATGGCGCGAGTGATCATGTATTCTCGCCAGTTAAGATTCGATTCCATTATTTCACCTTAATATCGGCACAAAACCCAACCTGGCTACAATAAGCTGAGCATCCTCGGAGACGATCCAATCCAGATAATCTTTTTCTGCACCGTTGGCCTCGCCCGCCGTATACATATACAGGTCGCGTGCAATCGCATAACTTTTGTCATTGACTGTTGCGATGGAAGGCAGCTCATAGGCCTGGCCTTCTTGTTTGGCGATGGCTATCATTTTTAAGTCTTTCGGAACATAGCCCAGCCCATCATAGCCAATTGCGTTAGGGTTTGAGCGCAATTCGTTAATGATCCCCTCTGATGATGGCAGTAGTAGAGTATCCATCGAAAAGAGAGTTTTATTTTTTTTGTCGCCAAGCCTCAGGACAGTTTCTAGAAAATAAACATGTGTGCCTGAATTGGTTTCGCGCGAGAGGCGCACAATCGGCCGGTCTTCACCGCCCACTTCTTTCCAGTTGACGATTTTACCGCTGTATATATCGGAAATTTGTTGAAGAGTCAACTGGTTGACCGGGTTTTCCGGATTGACGATCACCGCAATTGCATCGCGGGCGATGATATGTTCCACTGGCTGAATGCCTCTTGCCTGGGCCTGGGTTAGCTCATCGGCGCTGATCTTACGGGATGCGTTGGCAATATTCACCGTACCATTGATCAGTGCCGCAATACCCGTGCCTGAACCACCACCGGTGACCGAGATGCGAATATCTGGGTGTACGCTCTGGTACTGTTCTGCCCAGGCCAGCGCCAGGTTGACAATCGTATCAGAGCCTTTGTTTTCAATATAGGCTGAAGCAGATCCATCAGCAGATTGCCCCGTTTGCTTTGAGTCGCAGGCGGAGAGCAGTAAAGATAGGCCAAGCAGGATGGAAAATAGAATTCGGTTCATACGTATTGCGATTATATCGTTAACAGGCTGTTGTTAATAAAGTAAAATTCAGCTATGAGTGATAACCCTGTCTTTTTGGTACGTGATCTTGATTTTTATTATGGCCGCTCGCTGGCTCTTTCAAAAATCAACATAGATGTAAAGCCGCACATGGTTACGGCATTGATTGGCCCTTCCGGTTGCGGAAAATCTACTTTTTTGCGCTGTCTAAACCGGATGAATGACACCATTGTTGGTACGCGTGTTGAAGGCCAGGTGCTTTTGAACGGTAGCAATATTTATGCTGATGATATGGATGTTGTTGATCTGCGTCAGCGGGTGGGCATGGTCTTTCAAAAACCCAACCCATTTCCGCAGTCCATTTTTGATAATGTTGCTTTTGGTCCCAGGGTTCTCGGAACTACCGCGAGCAAAACCGATCTGGAAGAAATGGTCGAGACCAGTCTGAAAAAAGCGGCCTTGTGGGAAGATGTTAAGGATAAGCTGCACTCTGATGCGCTGGGTCTGGCGCTTGGGCAGCAGCAGCGTCTTTGCATTGCCCGCGTACTTGCCACAAAACCAGATGTGATTCTCATGGACGAATCGACCTCCGCGCTGGACCCGATTGCCACTCTGCGTATCGAGGATCTGATCCAGGAATTGAAACAGGATTACACCATTGTTATTGTGACCCACAATATGCAGCAGGCCGCGCGCGTTTCCGATTTTACCGGCCTGTTTTGGTTGGGTAAGTTGGTTGAATTTTCGCAAACAACTGAAATCTTCACACGCCCCAGTCAGGAGCTGACTGAATCCTACATTACTGGAAAAATGGGGTAGCAGATTGTTTCGCGAACCCTATCGACAAAGGGCTGCCACCTGGCGGCCCTTTGTCGATTCTTGAGTTTCACTTCGTAGAGTTTTCAGGTTTATAGGTTTTCTACAAAGTTCTTTGCTTCCACCAGGGATGCATTTGTATAAGAACGATAAAGCTTGATCGCCTCGATCAAGCTACCTTTCCGTTTTAAATCGGCCACATCCGGATAAATGCTTGCGGCTGGCCTATCTACATATGTCACACTTGCCTGGTTCAATAAAAATGCAACCTGGCGTTCAAGTAGTTCAACACGTGCATTCAACTTCGCAAACTGGGCATCATCTACCATGGCTTTCCTCTCTGCATTTATTTTACGGATAAGGAAACGACATTACACTGCCGTTGGACGGAAAAAACAATCCGAATGAACCATCATACCAAATTGAAAACCCACAGTCAAATGTATGATTATGGCAATGTGGTTGTTCCCATTAAATAGCGGTCACATTCGCGCGCTGCTCCTCGCCCTTCGTTGATAGCCCAGACCACCAGGCTTTGTCCGCGCCGCATATCACCTGCCACAAATACACCTGGCTGATTGGTGGCAAACTTGCCATATTCTGCTTTTGCGTTGCTGCGTTCATCGCGTGCTACATTCAATTGCCCAAGCATGGTCTCTTCTGGCCCAAGAAAACCCATTGCCAGCAGCACCAGCTGTGCCGGATAAATCTTCTCTGTGCCCGGGATTTGTTTTGGGCCAAAACGACCGTTGCTATCTTTGACCCACTCAACTTCCACTGTGTGGACTTCTTTTACATTTCCAGCGTCATCGCCGATGAAGCGACTTGCTGTGACAGAATAATTACGTGGATCTTGCCCATAAATGGCTTTGAATTCTTCCTGGGCATAATCGAGATTGAACACCTTTGGCCATTCGGGCCAGGGGTTATCTGGCTGGCGAGTTGCAGGCGGGCGGCTCAAGATTTCCAGCTGTGATAAGCTGCGGCAGTTGTGGCGTAGGGCCGTGCCCACGCAATCTGTACCGGTGTCACCACCGCCGATTACCAATACATCCTTGTTTTCCGCGGAGATGAATGGATGCTGGAAGGCAGTCGCGTTTTGAGAATCCCCCGGCTCCAAGTCTAGCAAATGTTTGGTGTTGCCGTGTAAAAAATCCATGGCGAAGTGGACACCCTTCAAATGGCGGCCTTCCAGGAGCAGGTCGCGCGGCTGCGTGGCGCCGCCACACAGCACCACGCTATCGAATTCCCTGATTAGCTTGTCGGCAGGATAGTTTTTACCCACTTCGGTGTTGGTGATAAACGTGATACCTTTGGCAGCCATGAGATCGACCCGACGCTTCACCAGGTTTTTATCAAGCTTCATGTTGGGGATACCGTACATCAGCAAACCACCTATCCGGTCGGCCCGTTCAAAAACAGTGACGAGATGCCCGGCAAGATTAAGCTGGTCAGCGCAAGCAAGCCCGGCAGGCCCCGACCCCACCACTGCCACCTTTTTTCCAGTTCGCGCGGTGGGTGGTCTTGCTTCAATCCAACCCTCATCAAAACCCTTTTCGATAATTGCATGTTCAATGGTTTTGATCGTAACTGGATTGTCATTAATTCCCAATGTGCATGCGCCTTCGCAAGGTGCCGGGCATACCCGCCCGGTAAATTCGGGAAAATTGTTGGTTTTTAGTAACCGTTCCAGGGCCTGACGCCACAAGCCTTTATATACCAGGTCATTCCATTCCGGGATCAGGTTGTTGATTGGACACCCTGAGGCCATGCCGTTCAAGATCACGCCTGTATGGCAAAATGGGATGCCGCAATCCATGCAGCGTGCGCCCTGGATTTTGAGTTTTTCTTCCGGAAAATGCAGATGGAACTCTTGCCAATCTTTTATGCGTTTTCTGGGAGCGCGGTTGGCGGGTAATTCACGCCCATTTTCCATGAAACCATTGGGTTTCGCCATTGTCTCATCCTTTCCTAATTACCGCTTACACGGGTGCGGTCATTTTTGTTTAATTCAAAAGCTGCCATCACGGCCTCGTCACCGCTCAGGCCGGAGGCTTCCACTTCTTTAAATGCTTCCAGCATGCGTTCATAATCTTTCGGGATTACGCGAACGAATTTTGGCAGAGCAGTGTGCCAGGAGGTAAGTATCCGGCGCGCCTGCGGGCTGTGAGTATGCTCTTCGTGACGCAGGATCATGGCTCTGACTTCATCAATTTCGCTTTGATCAGTGATGCGCTGCAGCGAGACCATTTCCTTGTTGCAATTTTGGGCAAAGTCACTTTTTCCATCGTATACATAGGCGATGCCGCCTGACATGCCAGCCGCAAAATTGCGCCCGGTGGAACCAAGCACAACCACCCGACCGCCGGTCATATATTCACAGCCATGATCGCCAACACCTTCCACCACGGCATGGATACCGCTGTTGCGCACGCAAAAGCGTTCGCCGGCTTTGCCGCTGACATAAGCTTCGCCGCTGGTTGCACCGTAAAAGGCCACGTTTCCGATGATGACGCTGTTTTCTGGTGCGAAAGTTGATCCTTGCGGGGGATAAACGATGATTTTGCCACCCGACAGACCTTTTCCAATGTAATCGTTCGAATCACCTTCCAGAACCAGGGTCACTCCCCTGGGTATGAATGCGCCAAAACTCTGCCCCGCGGATCCATTGAATTGTAGTTTGATCGTATCTTCCGGCAGGCCCTTGGCGCCATACCGGCGCGTTACTTCACTGCCTAAAATTGTGCCTACCACACGGTTGACATTATGAATCGGAAGTTCAGCTCTGACGGCCTGGCCTCTATCGAGAGCGGGTTTGCATAAGTCCAGCAGAATTCGGTTGTCGAGTGTTTTTTCAAGACCATGGTCCTGTTGGGTTTTGCAGAATGGGCTGTTCTCTTCATCCGTATCTGGACGATACAGGATTTCGGAGAAATCCAGACCCTTGGCCTTCCAATGTTCAATCGCCTCGTGCATTTGAAGCCGGTCAGAACGGCCAACCATCTCTTCGATACTGCGAAAACCAAGTTGAGCCATTAACTCGCGCATTTCCTGGGCGATGAAGCGCATAAAATTGACGACAGATTGTGGGTCTCCGCTGAAATTTTTGCGTAACTCAGGATTTTGGGTGGCAACACCCACCGGGCAGGTATCCAGATGACAGACACGCATCATGATACAGCCCAGTGCGACCAGCGGCCCGGTTGCAAATCCAAACTCTTCGGCGCCGAGCAAAGCCGCGATGACCACATCTCGGCCGGTCTTCAGCTGTCCATCTGTTTCAACAACGATACGGTCGCGCAGATTATTCAGCACCAGGGTTTGGTGTGTTTCCGCCAAACCAAGTTCCCAGGGCAGACCGGCGTGTTTTATGCTGCTTATCGGTGAAGCGCCCGTGCCGCCATCGTACCCGCTGATCAGCACCACATCTGCATGCGCCTTTGCCACACCCGCAGCAATCGTGCCAACGCCTACTTCGGAGACCAACTTGACATTTATCCGTGCTTTCTGGTTGGCATTCTTCAAATCAAAGATTAGCTCAGCCAGGTCTTCAATCGAATAAATATCGTGGTGCGGGGGCGGGGAGATCAAGCCAACGCCGGGAGTCGAGTAGCGCACCTTCGCGATCCACGGATAGACCTTGCGACCAGGGAGCTGACCGCCTTCGCCCGGTTTGGCTCCTTGCGCCATTTTAATTTGAATTTCATCGGCACTCACCAGATATTCGCTGGTCACGCCAAAGCGTGCTGATGCAACCTGTTTGATGGCGCTCTTCTTTGAATCGCCATTTGGCATCGGTTTGTATCGCTCAGGGTCTTCTCCGCCTTCGCCAGTGTTGCTCTTACCGCCGATGCGATTCATTGCGATTGCCAGGGCTTCATGCGCTTCCTGGCTGATCGAACCGTAACTCATTGCCCCGGTCTTAAATCGATGGCAAATGGATTCCACTGATTCCACTTCTTCCAGAGCAATCGGATTTGACAGAAACTTGAACTCGAGCAGCCCTCGCAGGGTACCCAGCTGGGTGGTTTGTTCATTGATGAGCCGCGAATATTCCTTGAAAAGATTGTAATTATTGGTCTTGCAGGCTTGCTGCAAGCTGTGAACGGTTATTGGGTTGAACTGATGGTATTCGCCATCATGGCGCCATTGATATTCGCCGCCGGTTGCAAGGCTGTTATCGCTGGCAGCTCGTTTGGGATAGCCATCTTGATGGCGCATTTCGGCTTCTCTGGCGATCACATTCAAATCGATGCCGCCGATACGCGAAGGCGTCCAGGTAAAGTATTTATCAATCACGCTCTGGTGAATGCCAAGCGCTTCAAAAATTTGTGCGCCACAATAACTTTGTACCGATGAAATACCCATCTTGGAGATGGTTTTGACCACACCTTTGGCTGCCGCTTTGATATAGTTTTTGACGGCTTGTTTGTATTCAAGGTTAAGAATGATGCCCTGCCTGATCAAATCTTCAAGCGTATCGAAAACCAGGTAGGGATTGATGGCGGTCACGCCGTAGCTGATCAGCGCGGCAAAGTGATGCACTTCACGCGGTTCAGCGCTTTCCAGGATCAGGCCAATCTGAGTGCGGGTTCCCTGCCGGATCAGGTGATGGTGTAGACCCGAAACAGCCAGTAGGGATGGGATGGCGGCGTGTTCGCGATCCACATCACGATCTGAGATGATGATCAGGTTGAACCCGCGCGCGATGGCGGCATCCGCTGCCTGGAACAGTTCTTCAAGTGCCAGCGCCAGGCCCGGTCCTCCAGAACCCGCTTTGAATAAAATTGGCAGGGTTGTGCTTCCAAACCCTGGAATCCTGCTGTGACGAATTTTTGCGAGGGCCTGGTTGGTTAAGAATGGATAATCCAACCGGATTTGGTGGCAGCTCTGAGGGATTGGTTTGAGCAAATTGCTTTCTGCCCCCACCATGACTTCGGTTGAAATGACCAATTCTTCGCGGATCGAATCGATCGGAGGGTTGGTTACCTGTGCAAAGAGCTGTTTGAAGTAACTGAAAAGCAGTTTTGGCTTATTGGATAATACCGCCGGTGGGGCATCATTGCCCATCGCGCCGATCGGTTCGATGCCGTCCTGGGCCATGGGTGCAATCAGCAGTTGTAATTCTTCGGATGTATATCCAAAAGCGCGCTGGTGCGTGATCAGGGTTGCCGGATCAGATTTACGCACATTTTCGGGTTTTGGATCGGCCACGTCCTGGAGGCGCACCTGGTATTTATTCAACCAGTCACGATAGGGATGCTCGGATGTGAGCTTGTGTTTGATCTCCTTATCATCGATGATGCGGCCTTCTTTTGTATCTACCAGCAGCATGCGCCCTGGTTCAAGTCGTCCCTTGTAGGCTACTTTTTCGGGAGGCACATCCAGTACGCCCACTTCAGAAGCCAGGATCAGCTGGTTATCGGTGGTGACGTAATAGCGGGAAGGTCGCAAACCATTCCGATCAAGCATTGCGCCGATAACGACACCATCGGTAAAGCCCATGGCGGCCGGGCCATCCCAGGGTTCCATCAGGTTGGCATGGAATTCATAAAAGGCGCTTTTTTCATCATCCATGTTCTCATGGTGCGACCATGGCTCTGGGATCATCATCATCATGGCGTGTGGCAGCGATCGTCCGGTCAGCACCAGGAATTCGAGGCAGTTATCGAACATGGCAGTATCACTGCCGTCCTGTCGTATGATTGGTAGGATTTTCTTGATATCGCTGCCAAAAAGCTCAGATTCAAACATGTTTTCCTGTGCTCGCAGCCAGTTAACATTTCCGCGCAGGGTGTTGATCTCGCCATTATGAATGATATACCGGTAAGGGTGTGCGCGTTCCCAGTTCGGGAATGTATTTGTACTGAAACGTGAATGCACCAGGGCCAGGGCTGATTCCATGTCTGGTTCGGCCAGATCTTTGAAGTAACCTTCCAGTTGGTCCGAGACAAGCATGCCTTTATAGATCAGCGTTTTGTGTGACAGGCTGGCGATGTAAAAGAATTCACCGCCCTCGAAAATTCCGCCATACCTGATTTCATTTTCGGCGCGCTTGCGGATGATATACAATTTGCGTTCAAAAGCCAGGTCGTCACTG
>CAINXK010000126.1 GCA_903854805.1 uncultured Anaerolineae bacterium | reverse complement strand
GAATTCCCCTTCTTCTCCTATCTGCTGGGTGACCTGCATCCGCATGTTCTGGCTATGCCATTTGGGCTCCTGGCAGTTGCGTTAGCTCTAAATTTGTATCTGGGTGGTTGGCGCGGTGTGACGGATATCTTCGGTTTCAAAATCCCTGTTCGTAAACAGGGATTGGTCCTAATGGCGGTAGTGCTGGGTGGTCTGGCTTTCTTGAATACCTGGGACTTCCCCGTTTACCTCGCAATTGTCAGCGGAGCTTTGATTCTTAATTTGGTCCATTCTCCGAGTGAAACCACATCGTCTCGTGCTCGTGGTTGGGACTGGGATTTGGTGGAAGACTTTTTGAAATTTTCGATCCCGCTGGCGCTGGCGAGCGTTGTGCTCTATCTGCCGTTTTACGTGGGCTTTTCGTCCCAGGCAGGTGGCATATTACCCAACGTAATTTTTCCTACTCGCGGCGCGTATCTCTGGATCATGTTTGGCACGCTGTTGGTGCCAATTTTTCTCTTGCTGGTCTGGATGGTTGGCAAGCATGGTGCAGAATGGAAAAAAGGTTTCCTAATTACCGCGGGTTTTGTCCTGCTGCTCTGGGCTTTTTCAATTGTTTTGGGTATCTTCGCTGCACAGACTGATATTGGGCGTTCTTTTGTCACATCCCAGGGCTTGACGTCTACGCGCGAGGTCTTGAGCGCAGCTACCTTGCGACGTCTACAGTTTGGTGCGGGCTTGCTGACCATCATGCTCTTGATCGGATCAGGGCTTTCCTATTTGCTACCGGTTTCGTACCACCCTCAAACCGAAAACGAGTCGCATATTGTCCCAGTTCCAGGCCCAATTCCATTCGTAATGATGTTTATCGTTTTTGGTGGGCTGCTTGTTCTGGCGCCTGAATTTGTATATCTGCGCGATCAGTTCGGCTGGCGTATGAACACCGTCTTTAAATTCTATTATCAGGCCTGGGCGATTTGGTCACTTGCAGCTGCTTTTGGGTTTGTGGTCATTATTCGCGAAGTGCGCGATTTCAAATCGGGTCTATTTTCAATTGTAATAACACTTGTGCTCTTGGCAGGTCTGATTTATCCAGCACTTTCATTGCCCAATAAGACGGATAATTTTAACCTGAACACCCCCGAGCGCCGGACAATTGACGGAGCAGCCTATCTGGGAACCTATAACCCTGATGATTATCTCGCCATCCAATGGTTGACCCTTGCCCGTCCAGGCACAGTAGCTGAAGCGGTCGGTGGCAGCTACACCGAATTTGCGCGGGTTTCTACTTACTCAGGGCAACCGTCTGTCCTGGGCTGGCCGGGCCACGAAAGCCAGTGGCGCGGCGGTTCTACTGAAATGAACGGGCGATCTGAAGATCTCGCCAAACTATACACCACCTCCAATTGGATCGAGACTCAAACGATTCTGAAACGTTATGATATCCGTTATGTCTACCTTGGGCCGCTCGAGCGTTCCACATATGCCGTCGATGACCGTAAATTTTCCGCCAACCTCTCAGAGGCATACAATCAGGGTCAGGTTGTGATCTATGAAGTTCCCTGACCATTATTGGAATCTTGTCTTGCGCGCACCATCCATTTCTCCCGCCATCCCATCAACGGAAGTAAAATACATCCATGACCGACAATACCAGAGAACATCATCTTGAATATGGTTTATATGCGCTCGCTTTTGCTCTGGCGCTAACACTTCGCTTACTCCGTCTTGGTGAACTCCCCCTCGGTGACGATGAAGCACGCTGGGCTTTGCAGGGCCTAAACCTGGCCAAAGGCCTGCAGCCGGTTATCGGACCACAGCCTGCCTACGTTTTGTTGACCGGGTTGGTGTTCTACCTTGTGCAAGCCAGTAATTTTGCAGCCAGGCTGGTCCCGGCGTTGTTTGGGGCAGCTATCATCTTTATTCCCTATAACTTCCGTGATCGTCTCGGCAGCAAGGCTGCAATTGTTCTCGCATTCGTGCTCGCTTTTGACCCTGGCTTTCTGGCGCTTTCGCGTTTGGCGGGTAGTCCGATCCTGGTTATTACTTCGTTGCTCTTTGCGTTAGGCTATCTGCGGACAGGAAAACTTCGAGCAGCTGGTATTTGGGCAGGTATAGCCATGCTTGCCGGCCCCATGTTGTGGCCTGGTCTTATCGGCCTGGGGATTGCTTATGGTCTTCAGCGTGGAATTTTTGCTTCAACATCTCAGGAACCTGCTCAAGAGATGATTACGCCCCTGCTGTCATTTCCGGTTGACCGAAAAGCCTGGCTGACTCTGATTGCATATGCAGCTGGGACGTATATCATTTTCGGCAGCTTTTTTCTGCTTGCATCTGGCGGGCTTGGCGCCGGTTTGGCCTCGATCCCGGCCTATTTTGGCGGCTGGCTTGATGTTACGGATGTGTCTGTTTCGCGTTTGTTGGTTGGATTGACAGCTTATGAAATTATGGCAATCCTGCTGGCACTGGCCGGAATGGTGCGTGGCATCTTAAAACAGGATCGAGTGGTCATTTCGCTTGGCATCTGGCTCTTGGCTGCCCTGGTGCTTGGGTTTGCTTATCCATTTCGACAGGTTTCAGATCTGGGTTGGTCACTCATGCCCTTGCTTGCTCTGGCTGCCATGGAACTTTCGGGTTACCTTGTCCCGATCCAAAATGGTAATTGGGAAACCATTGGTATGGCGGTGTTTACTACTGCCATACTGGTATTTGCGGCGTTAAATTACTCTGCCATAGCCCTGGTTCCATTGGATCAATCGGCATTGCAATTGCGCTGGTGGATTCTGCTCGGATCACTTGGTTTGCTGGCTGTCAGCATGGCAATGGTGGCCTTCGGTTGGTCTATTCCCACGGCAGCCCAGGGCGGGATTTGGGGCACACTTGCTGTTCTGATCATTTATACACTATCCACTACGATGGCATCCGGCAGCCTGCGTACTTATCGCACTTTTGAATTGTGGCCGTCTGGTCCTTATGTCGGCCAGGTTGATACCCTTGTTCGTCAGATGAACGATCTTTCGCGTTGGAAGACCGGGGTCAATTCTGTCCTGGATGTGACCATTGCCGGGGTCGACTCACCGGCTCTTTTCTGGACACTGCGCGATTGGCCGGTGACGGCTTTGCCGGATGCGAATCTGTCTGGTAGTACCCCCTCAATCGTGATCGCTTCTGACCAATTCTCCAGTGATGAAATCCAATCTGCGTATCGTGGACAAGATCTGAGCTGGCGTGTTTTTCCGATTTGGGATCAGGGTCTGATCTCAGATTGGATGCGTTGGAGTATTCTTCACGAGTTTCCTAAAAATGATGAAAAGCTCATTCTTTGGGTGCGCAGTGATATTTTCGTCGATTCGCAAAATAGCCAGTGATTACCTGCAAGAGTCAGAAGCCTGATTTCGAGTAGATCCGAGCGGCTTTAGATTCACCTGTTTATAGTTTTTTGCAATTTGTAAGCACACATTGAAAACTGAACATTGTCTTTCTTTCAAGGATTTAATAATCGTATGACACAAATTTCGATCATTGCAATTGATGGACCGGCAGCTTCTGGTAAATCCACCCTGGCATTTCGCCTGGCGCGCGCGTTGGGATACTTATATTTCGATACTGGCCTGATGTATCGGGCCGTTACCTGGCTGGCGCTCAATCGTAAGATCGAAATTAAGAATGAGGCTGCCGTTACAGCATTGGCTGAAGAAATTCCGATTGAAGTGTCTGCCCCCTCGCTTGCGGATGGCCGTTCTTGTGATGTGGTTGTCGATGGCAGGGATATCACCTGGGACATTCGCAAACCCGAGGTTGAAGCCCAGGTATCAGCCGTCTCAGCTTATGCAGGTGTTCGCAATGCACTTACTCTCCAACAGCGTCGTATCGGTTTGCGCGGTCGAGTCGTCATGGTTGGGCGCGATATAGGCACAGTTGTATTGCCTGATGCTGACTTGAAGATCTATCTGGATGCTTCTGCAGAAGAGCGCGCCCGACGCCGTCACCAAGAGATCCTGGCGCACGGAAGAGATGCCAGTTACGAAGAAATTCTTGCAAAAGTGATAGAGCGCGATCGCGTTGACACTAATCGCATCATCGCACCTTTGAAACCAGCTGATGATGCGATTATTCTTGATTCAGATCAGCTTGATGCAGACAAAGTCTTTGAAAAAGCTTATGATTTGTGTAAAAGCTGATATCCTTTATTAGCAATGGCAGACGTAATCGACCCCGTTTTCAGTGTTCCTCTAAAACATCGCATCGCGAGAGTTTTACTGAAACCCTTTTTCCGGGGTTTGTTCCATGTGCTTGCTCGCGTCAAGGTGACAGGGAAGGAAAATGTTCCCTTCGGAAAGCCATATCTGGTTGCAATCAACCATATCTCAACCTTCGATCCTCCGTTTGTGCTGGCTTTTTGGCCTGAAATGATAGAAGCAATGGGGGCTGTTGATATATGGAGCCGGCCCGGACAGGCCCAACTTGTCAGGCTTTACCATGCCATTCCGGTGCACCGCGGAGAATATGATCGGGCCTTGTTCGATGTGGTTTTGAGTGTCCTTTCGGCCGGCAAACCCCTGCTGCTTGCGCCAGAAGGTGGACGCTCTCATGCGGTCGGTATGCGTCGTGCCCGCCCAGGCATCGCGTTTATCGTTGAGAAGGCGCAGGTCCCGGTTGTGCCGGTGGGCATCATAGGTACAACTGATGATTTTTTCAATAGGGCTGTGCGGGCAGAGCGCCGCCAATTGGAACTGTCCATCGGAAAGCCAATTCATCTTCCGCCAGTAACTGGCAAGGGCGATGATCGTCGCGAATCACGACAGCGTAACGCTGACTTGGTCATGACCCAAATCGCTGCGTTGCTTCCAGAAGAATATCGCGGATATTATGGAGCATCGCAAGGGCCTGAGTCAGAATGAAAAGTTGTACAATTAGCGTGCGTTTACTCACGAGCTCTTCGTTCTAACACTTAACTATCCTGGTTCTCCTGTTCGGGCGATTAAAAATCGATGGTTTGCCCCCGCCAGTGGAGTTTCGCGCCTGTTCTTGGCGCAAAACTCCACTAAAAGGCTCTTTCACTCGCTTCCCGTTTCTTGGGAAGCGGGAAGCGGGCTGGGTTATCGCCTATACCTGGATACCCGTGAGTAAATACATTATCGTTAGTACAGATCTGGTGCGTGCACATTAAAACCACCTGCCGGAAAGGTGTGCATGCTCGGCCAAATCACTTCCATCTGCTAAGCCTTGGGTATAATATTTTAAGATAGGCAATCTTATTGCCGGTCCCATAAAATTATGGAAAACATAATCTGGTTATTCGATACGCATCCCATCCCATACTGGCCAGTTACTTCATTTGGCTGGCTAGGGTGGTTTATTTTTCTTGGTTGCATCATCTGGTTCGTATTAGGGCAGCGACAGATGCGGCAGCCTTGGGGTGCCAGAAGCTGGGGGC
The DNA here is from genome assembly GCA_903854805.1 of uncultured Anaerolineae bacterium. The sequence continues at coordinate 26,571 of CAINXK010000126.1, read as the reverse complement.
TTTTCACTGCATTTGCATTTTTTGTAATCATCTTAAACCTGTTTATCGGCCTGCGTTTACCAGTTGGTGCAGCTTTATCGCTGCCCGATACCCCTCAGGAACCGCGTGGTCCAGCCATTATGTTGCTATCTGCAGTACCGCTCTTGTTGGCTGGCACAATTCTTGGCCCGCTTGCGGCAGCAGTCCTGGGTTTTCTGGCAGGTGTCCTGCGCTTTTTGTGGGATACGCACAGTATCTTTACCTCGCTTGAGCTGGCCCTTTTTGCGTCTTTGTTCAGCCTGTCAATTCGCCAGCGTTACCGCGGCTGGTTTTTTGCGTTGATACGTGAGCCGCTTCCTCTGGCCGTGATCTTAACCTTGTTATATGCACCTGCTTATATCGTTGGAGCATTTCTGGCTTCGTCTGGATCCATGCCCGCCCGGCTTGACTATGCCCTGACAGGTGTAGGTCTCCGCAACCTAGCGGTAGGGGTGGAGCTACTCATTGGTGGACTATTTTTGCAGGTCCTGGTGACTGCCTTTCCGCTTTCTTGGGGTCGAAACCTGCCTTTGGAGCCATCTCCGATGGAACGCAGTATCGAAACGCGTTTTCGAGTCGGTACAGGCACACTGATCATAATCTTACTGTTCGTGCTGCTTGTCGGGGATTGGGTTGTCGCCGGCGAGGCTGCTCGCGATATGCTTCGTAATCGTCTCAAAGGCACCGCCGAAATCTCTTCACAGAGTGTGCCATTTTTCCTCGAAACTGGTCAAACCCTGGCGGCTGAGATTTCAAAAAGCCCCGAAATGATCAGTACAAGTGGCGCGGATCTTAACAGGGTGCTAGATGAGCAAATCCAATCAGTACCCTATTTCGATCAGTTGTTTGTTTTTGATCAATCAAAAAGCCTGATAGGTAGTTATTCATCTGGTTCAGCCGAACAGGCAGTTCTCTTTCCGGAAGAAAATACCGGGTTGGAGCTGGCTTTTAACGGTGTTCTCAGCCAGACTTACACCATTCCGCCGGCCTATCCGGATAAGGATCTTTCAGCCAGGGTCGCCTTCATTATTGCAGTTATTGATCCCAACTCTTCACAAATTGTGCGCGTTTTGATCGCTCGCACCGACCTGGCAACTAACCCATTTACGTTGCCCCTGGTTACCAGCCTGAGATCCATGTCAGAACTGGGTGGCAACGGTATTTTGCTGGACGAGAATGGGCGCATCATATTTCATCCGGTTACAGCCCAGTTGATGAGCCAATATTCCGGCCAACAGAAAACTGAGCCAACTTTTTTTGATGATACCGCGCCTAATGGAACGCGTACCCTTGTTTATTATCAGCCAGTGAGCGGGCGGTCGTGGGCAGTGGTATTGATCGTCCCAGCTCAACAAGCCCAGCAGCTTGCGCTAACGATTGCCACTCCACTCATTGTTATGATACTCGTGCTGGCAATAATCGCGCTCCTGTCTTTACGTCTGGGGCTGAAAAGTATTACGACTTCCCTGCAGACTCTTGTTATCGAGACGGTTAGGATTTCACAGGGACAGCTTGATCATGGCCTTGCGGTTGATGGGGTGGACGAAATTGGCCAATTCCGTCGCTCTTTTGAACAGATGCGTGTCAGTTTGCGGGCGCGCCTGTCGGAGCTTAACCAGTTGCTTCTGGTTAGCCAGGGCGTTGCTTCGAGTCTTGATGTGCATGATGCCGTCCAACCCGTGTTTGATGCAATCCTGGCAACAGGCGCAGTTGCGGTCCGCATGATTACACCCCCCTTTGATGACGAAGCCGGGCCAGGTCTGAGCCATGTTATGGCGCTTGGGCAGAAAAAGGATGTGTATGCCCGGTTTGATGACCAGATTGTTTTATATACAGAACAACAAGAACGATGGTTTGCATCCGACGCTTCGCGCTTCCCTGGATGGGCCGTAACTTCCACGGGCTCGCCTGATGGCCGGGCTGAGATCCCGGCGTCTCTTTTCGCAATTCTATTGCGCCATGAAAATCGGAAATTTGGTGTTTTGTGGGCAGGATATGCCGAGCAGCATCAATTCTCCGATTTGGATGAACGTTTCCTGATTACCCTGGCGGGACAGGCTGCCCTGGCTGCATCCAACCATAACTTATTCCGTACTGCCGAAGTTGGGCGACAACGCCTGGCCGCAATACTAGCTTCCACGCCTGACCCGGTTCTCGTAATTGACCAGTATGACCGGCTTTTGTTGGCAAATCCGGCCGCACTGCAAGTATTTGGGTCAGTAGTTGAGACGGGTATAGGTCAGCCGGTTGAAAAAGTCATCCAGCAAAAGCCGCTGCTGGATATTCTTCAGACTTCGGTTTCTGATAAACTAACCAGTGAAGTGAGCTTCCCTGGTGGAAAGGTATACCTGGCAACCGCTTCTCCCGTGGTGGCAGAAGATCATCCTGTCGGGCGAGTCTGTATCCTGCGTGACGTAACCCATTTTAAAGAGCTGGATACGATGAAATCTGAATTTGTCAACACGGTCAGCCACGACCTCCGTTCACCGCTGACCTTGATACGTGGCTATGCCACCATGTTGGAAATGATTGGTTCCCTTAATGAGCAGCAACAGAGTTACGTTAGGAAGATTGTTGCTGGCGTGGAGAATATGTCCCGCATGGTTAATGCTTTGTTAGATCTTGGCCGCGTGGAAGCCGGTGTAGGCTTGCAGCTTGAAATTTTCGCTCTGCAGGACCTCATCGACCAGGTGATTGGCTCGCTTCAGCTTCTCGCCGTGCAAAAAAATATTGACATTACGGTGACAATCCCAAAAAAGCCGGCGCATGAATTGCTCATGGAAGCGGACCGGGTCTTATTCCAACAGGTTATTTACAATCTGGTTGATAACGCCATTAAGTACACCCCTCCGGGTGGTCGAGTGGTTTTGCGGCTTCAAATAATGGATGGAAATGTGTTGTTCGAAGTTCAAGATAGCGGTATAGGTATTGACCCACTTGATCAACCACGTCTTTTCGAAAAATTTTACCGCGGTGGGCAGCGTGAGGCTCGCGAACAAAAAGGTTCTGGCCTGGGATTGGCGATCGTCAAATCAATCACCGAGCATCATGGTGGCAAGGTTTGGCTCGAAAGTCAGTTGGGAAAAGGCAGTATCTTCTTTTTGCTGGTTCCCATGCGTCAACCTACCCGTAGTGAGGATTAAGTGTTCGAGCTTTTTCATCGTTTGTAATAGTCTTAATGTATACTGGCATGACCATTGTGATCAGAAAAAATCGTCAAAACTGCCGAATTTGTTCTGCTATGGTCTTAATCATAATCAAAGCTTCGGGTATTTAAACGCGCGAAATTTTCAACCTGTCGGATTCGGTAACTATACGTTATAATGCGAAGCCGCTCAAGTGATTGAACGGCTTGATTTTTGTTATTATCAACATATCCAAAGAGGCAAGATAAAATGGCTACTAAGCGTACATATCAACCCAAGATCCGCCGTCGCATGCGTGTGCACGGTTTCCGCGAGCGAATGTCCACTGCTGACGGGCGTGAAGTTTTGCGCCGTCGCCGCAGCCGCGGTCGCACCAAGCTCTCGGTCAAAATTAATAACCACGTCAAGCGGGTCCGCTGGTAGGCTGTTCCGCGGGGATGCATTGATCCTCCGTGTGTTCGGCGTATCCTTAAGCGCTAGGCAAGGGTGAAACATCGTTTTCGCCTGACTCGGTCCACAGATTTCAAGCGGGTGCGAAACCAGGGCAAGTCCTTCGCGCACCCGCTTGTTGTGCTAGTCAAGTTACCTTCGGTAGAAAATCGGCCGCGGGTAGGGATAAGCACAAGCCGTTCGGTTGGCAATGCCGTGCAGCGCAATCGGGCAAAACGCCTTTTGCGTGAATCAATTCGACCTCTCATCCCTCGACTTTCTCCCGGGTGGGACCTTGTCCTGATAGCTCGTAGCCGCCTGGTGACTGCTGCATTTCAGGATGTGCAGATGGTTGTTGAAGGGCTATTGCGTCGGGCTGATCTGGTTACCATCGACAGTGAGCAAGGTTAGCATGTGTGCTGATCATTATTTACATCATGAGTATCCGAATGAGCCTCAGCTGCGTGATCTGCCGCGTACGTTGTTAAATTTGCCGCGGCTGCTGTTACTGGCTTTGATCCGCCTGTACCAGATGACCATTTCAAAGGGCTTGCCATCCAATACTTGTCGGTTTTATCCATCTTGCTCCCATTACGGCTACCAGGCAATCTATAAATATGGAGCAATCAAAGGTTCGGTCATGGCGGCGTGGCGTGTGCTGCGCTGTAACCCGTTTAATCCGGGCGGGGTAGATCCCGTCCCCTAAGCCCAGCCTGCCTCGGTTTGTAGCTGCAAACCGCGCAGGATGCGCTTTTAGCGCGCTGGCATACCAGGAGAATTGATGAAGTTCAACCGCGTCTTTTTCTTTGTGCTCGTTGCCTCGCTGGCTGTGTTGTTGACTGCCTGTGGGGCGGCTCCCGCCTCTAACTGGCCCGGGCTTGCGTCTGACGGCACGCATGTTTACCTGGCAGATGGCCAATATGTTTACAATGTGCTCTTGAGTGATGGCACCGAAGTTGTCACTCAGACCGCTGATGGCCCTGTGCCTGCTCGTTTTCCGCTTAAAGCTGAAGGCACAAAATCTTTTTATGCCGCTCCAGCATTGACAAGTGATGGTCAGTTGTTGATTGGTAGTGCTGCTACCAGCGAACATACTTTTTATAGTATTGACCCATCCACTGGCGCGGTCAAATGGACCTTCTTGGGTGTAAAAAACCCTTGGCTGGCTGGCGCTCTGGTTTTAAATGATAGTATCTATGCTCCGGCTGGTGATGGCAATTTATATGCCTTCACGTTGGCTGGTCAGAAGCGCTGGGAATTTCCTGCTTCGAAGCATAACTTGTGGACTCGCCCGGTTACCGATGGCGAGCTGATCTACGTTGTGACGATTGACCACGAAGTTTTTGCCATTAATCCTGAAGGCAAAAAAGTCTGGTCATTGAAACTCGATACTGGCATAATCGGCGATCCCGTTGTTGCGGCCAAGACCCTGTTCGTGGGTACTCTTTCTGGCAACCTTTATGCGCTCGATGCGGGCACAGGTAGGCAGAAATGGGTAAAAATGCTCGAAGGTGGCATTTGGGGCGCACCCGCATCCGATGGTGTGAATGTTTACGTTGGCACCGTTTTGAGTAAGGCTGGCAAGTTCTACGCGCTTAACGCAGCCGATGGTCAGATTGTCTGGTCAAAGGATGATGAAGGCTCGATTGCAGCTGGACCACTGCTCACTGCTGACCAGGTTGTATATGTCACCGAAGCGGGTAAAATTCAGTCGTTGGATAAGGCTGGGACTCCCAAATGGCAGGTGATTATCGAAAATGCCAAGCTTTATACCCCGCCTCTCCTTGTCGGGAATGTGATCTTGATCGCTCCGATGAATGCGAAGTTCCTTCTGGCGGCTTATGATTTGAGCGGCGTCCAGAAGTGGACTTTTATTGCCAAATAGGAAAGGTGGATATGGGTAATCTTTTTGATCTATTAATTGTCAACCCCTTTACCAATGCCTTGTTGTTGATTTATGCTTTTGTAGGTAATTTTGGTGTTTCTATCATCCTGTTCACCATTATTATTCGTCTGCTTACGCATCCAATCATGGCCCAGCAGATCAAATCAAGCACAGCGATGCAAGAATTAATGGCATCAGATGAATGGCTGAAAATTCAGGAAAAATATAAAGGCGACAAAGAGAAGTTGGCTCAGGAACAAATGCGCATTTATAGTGAACGTGGCGTAAGTCCGTTTAGCTCCTGTTTGCCAACCCTGATCCAGTTTCCAATTCTGATTGGCTTTTATCAGAGCATAGTTCGCGCGATTGGTGTTACACCACTGCAGCTGCTTTCCTTGGTGCGTGGAATTTATCCAGGTCTGGAAAATATCACATCGTCTGCCAGCCTCTCCGCATTGATACCTATCCAGAGTAAATTCTTATGGATGAATTTGGGTCAACCGGAGGGCATTAAACTGGATTTCCTGCCATTCGCGATCCCTGTATTGGCCATTATCGTTGGTTTGACAACTTTTGTACAAACAAAACTCACCGTACAGCCTTCAGCTAATCCGAATGATCAATCATCGCAAATGAACCAGATGATGGGTCTGTATATGCCGGTGTTGTTGTTCTACTTCGCGCTCAATTTTGCTTCAGGTTTGGCAGTTTACTTCATTACCAGCAACCTGGTGGGTATTGCTCAGTACGCCGCGCTGGGTAAAGTCAACTGGAAAAATCTGTTCAAGTTTGGTCCTGATAAGAAACCTGAAGCCAAATCCAAATCTGGCAAACGTTCCTAGGGATGTGAAATGAAACGAACAACTTTGGAAGTGATAGCTCCTACAGTGGAAGAAGCCATATCGCGTGGCGTTGATCAGTTGGGTGTCCCGCGCGAGGCTTTGGATGTGGACATTTTGGACGAGGGTTCAAAGGGTTTTCTCGGTATTGGGGGCCGCCAGGTGCGTTTGCGTTTGACGGTTAAAGATATTGAGATAGCTTCACCCGCTGTCGCCGCCCCGAAACTTGATAATGAGCAGGCGACCCAAGCCCAAGATTCTCTTATTGGTTTTACTATTCAGACTACCAGCGATCTTCTGTCCAAGATGAAGATAAAAGCCCATGTGATCGCCAAGTATGGCGAGTCTGATGGCAATGGCGACCTTCCCATTCTCGTTGACATTAATGGTGAAGATCTGAGCGTTTTGATTGGTCGCCGCGCTGAAACTTTGAATGCGCTCCAATATATTTTGGCGCTTATTATCAGCAAAGAAGCCAGCCGTTGGGTGCAGGTTGTTGTCGACGTGGAAGGTTACCGTGCTCGCCGCGAGCGCCAATTGCGTCAGTTGGCCCGTCGAATGGCTGATCAGGCTATCCGAACAGGTAAACGCCAGTTGTTAGAGCCTATGTCTGCTGCTGAACGTCGGGTGATCCACCTTGAGCTGCGTGGGCACGAAGCTGTGTCAACCGAAAGCCTTGGTGATGAACCTAATCGTAAGGTCAGTATTGTCTTGAAGAAATAGTTCTTAATTACCCGGCAACCCGGTGAAATAAATCACCGGGTTGTTTTAATTTATCAGGTTATAATTTGTTTATATGTTTCACATGGTTTCACTGGAACCCGTTGATTATCTTGTGATTGGGCACATAACTGTTGATCTTAGTCCATCTGGCCCGGTGCTGGGTGGCTCAGCAGCTTATGCAGCTCTGACGGCGCGCGCCTTGGGTCTGCGAGTGGGTGTAGTAACAGTGCGTGGTAATGAACTTCCACTGACCGAGCTGGATGGTATTCCGGTGGTGTCTGGTGAATCTGATCATAGCACCACCTTCGAAAATGTCTACACCCCTGCCGGGAGGGTCCAGTATATCCGGCACACTGCCGCTAAAATTGACCTTGCCATCGTGCCGGAAATATGGCGGAAGGCAAAGATCATCCACCTGGCCCCAGTCGCCCAGGAAGTGAATTGGTTATTGCCACCAGATTTTCACCCTACGCTGTTAGCGCTGACGCCTCAGGGCTGGATGCGTTCTTGGGACGGCGATGGTCGGGTTTACCCTTGTGCCTGGCAGCGCCCTGAAGAAGCATTGCGACAGGCGGGAGCATTAGTGTTTAGCGTGGAAGATGTTGCACGAGATGAAGAAGCCATTGACCTCATTGCAAATGCGTCGCGTATCTTGGCTGTTACTGAGGGAGCTGATGGTGTACGCTTGTTCTGGAATGGCGACAGCCGCCGTTTCCGCCCCCCTATGGTCACCGAAAATGATCCGACAGGTGCTGGTGATATTTTCGCAGCGGCTTTTTTTGTCCGTTTGTTGAATACGCGTGATCCTTGGGAAGCAGCTCGTTTTGCCAATCGTCTCGCTTCGATATCTGTTACGCGCCGGGGAATGGCAGGTGTGCCCAGCGTGGATGAAGTCAGGACTTGTTTAGTAGAAGTAATGTAGTAAGCGAATATAAACCTGAATCCTGCTCATTTCCAATATTTGTGTGCAGGTATCGTGATCCGGATAAAAAGTGTAAAAGTCGGGCTGGCAAAGGGATGAACTCTTTGTATAGTCGATCCGAATAGAGCTAGGGTATTCAGGGGTACGGTTATTTTGGTATTTTTTGGAGGAATGAAATTGACGGCTCGTATTTATACATTGGTCAATCAAAAAGGTGGTGTTGGTAAAACTACCACAGCCATCAATCTGGGTGCATACGTAGCAAAATTAGGACAGCGTGTCTTGATTGTTGACCTCGATCCCCAGGCTAACGCCACGTCATGTCTGGGTGTAGATAAACACTCAGTCAAGAATGGCACTTACGAAGCCTTGTTAGGCTTATCACCCATAGGGAGTGGCTTACTCGCCAATCCTGAATTGGGTATTACATTACTGCCGTCTTCTTCAGCTCTGGCAGGGGCAGAAGTGGAATTGGTGAACCAACCCGGTCGGGATACCCGTCTGAAACATGCTCTGGAATTGCTGGTTGAGCGTTTTGATTATATTTTGATTGATTGCCCGCCGTCTTTAAGCCTGCTAACGGTCAATGGTCTGGTCGCTGCAAAAGATGGCGTCATTATTCCTGTTCAGTGTGAATATCTGGCTTTGGAAGGTGTTGGCCAATTAATGCAAACCCTTCAACGTATTCGCCAATCGCTTTATCCAGCTCTGAAGGTTCGCGGTGTTGTGATGACCATGTTTGAGAGTCGTGCGCATCTTTCATCGGATGTGGTCGGCGAAATTCGTAAACATTTTCCAGACCAGGTTTTCAATGCCATCGTACCTCGCAGTATTCGTCTGGCCGAAGCACCTTCTTACGGGTTACCAATTTCAATCTATGCGCCTTTGTCAACCGGGGCACAGGCTTATTCCGCCCTTGCAAAAGAACTACTCGAGGGTGATGGAGTTGTATTACCGCAATAATGGTCCTTTTTCCCGAACAGGTTTTTCCTAACCATGTTTGTGTGTAAATCGCGACAAGAAACTCGTCTTAAGGAGTACTCATGCCAAAACATTCTGGTCTCGGCAAGGGCCTGGATGCACTGATCCCCACTCGGTTTCAAAACGAAACCTCTCAGGATGTCGATTCAGCGCAACCTTCCGCAGGCTATTTAACCATCCCAATCGATCAAATTGTACCTAACCCGCGTCAACCACGTTCTCACTTTGGAGAACTGGCGTTGGCTGAACTGGCCGCATCGATTAAGGAGCATGGCATTATTCAACCCCTGCTGGTCAGCCGTACTGAGGATGGCCAGGGTTACACTCTGGTTGCAGGTGAGCGGCGCTGGCAGGCTTCACAGCTCGCCGGTTTAAGTACGGTGCCGGTAATTGTCCGGCAGACAACCGATCAACAGCGTCTTGAATTGGCACTGATCGAAAACATCCAACGGGCGGATCTGAATTCTCTTGAAGAAGCCAATGCCTACCGGCAGTTGTCTGTTGAGTTTCAGCTATCGCACGAGGAAATTGCTGCTCGCGTTGGTAAAAGCCGTGTGGCTGTTACCAATACCCTGCGCCTGCTCAATTTGCCTGACTCGATCCAGAAATCTTTGTTACAAGGTGATATCACAGAAGGCCATGCGCGTGCCTTGTTGGGTCTCAGCAACCCGCGGGCAATGGAATCTGCTTTGCGCACGATTATTTCCCAGAAAATGACGGTCAGACAGACTGAAGAACTTGTCAATAAATTAAAAGGCGAGAAGCCAGCTGCTGGCGTAAAAGAAGACCATTCCCCCGAAGAAAAGTCATTGGAAGATTTCATTCGTGCCAATTTATCCAACAAGGTCAATGTAAAAATCGGCAAAGATCGTGCCAGCGGCAGCATGACCTTGTATTATGGTTCTGAAGAAGAATTCCAGGATTTAATGATTCGTTTGACCGGTCAAAAATATAGCCCCTGATAAAGCAGGTTGAATCAGGCATTTGCTGAAAATATTTGGTCCATGGTATTGATTTTTTGGAATATCTATGAAAATACTTTATAACGCCACTATCCATAGTTTCGACCAATTTCGCCCGGATGCATCTGTACTGGTAATTGACCGTGATAAAGTAGCTGCTCTTGGCGGGCCAGAGCTGCTGGATGCTTTTGGCACTCGTGTTAGTCGTCAGGACATGGGTGGCCGAGTGATTTTGCCTGGGCTTACCGACGCGCACATGCATTTGATGCATTATGCGCTCAGTTTGCAAAAAGTGGACGTGGAGACATCCACAAAGGCAGAAGCGCTGCAGCGCATATCCAAACGTGTTGCGGAAACTCAACCCGGAGATTGGATACTTGGGCATGGCTGGCAGCACAACGATTGGGGGGGAGAATTTCCCAGTGCCGCCGAATTGGATTTGATTGCTCCAAACCACCCCGTTTATCTTACAGGAAAATCTTTGCATGTTTCCTGGGCAAACACACTTGCACTGAGGCTGGCAGGGATTGGACATGGTACTCCAGATCCGCTGAATGGCAAAATTTTGCGAACCGAAGATGGTCAGCCAAATGGTATTTTGCTTGAGTCTGCCATGCAAATTGTAGAACTGGTTCTGCCAGCTCCCGATGAATCTTACGTCGCAGGAGCAATTGAAGCTGCTCTGCCCAACCTTTGGAAATTGGGACTGACTGGAGCGCATGATTTTGATTATCGCACTGCCTTTATGGCGCTGCAAATCCTGGATAACAGCCAGCGTCTCAAACTCCGCGTTACCAAAAGCGTACCGTTGGATTTGCTACCTTATGCTGCCGCGCTTGGTTTGAGAACAGGTTTTGGCAGCCAGAATCTGCGGATTGGCTCGGTCAAGGTGTTTATGGATGGGGCGCTTGGTCCTCGAACTGCAGCGATGCTGAAACCCTACTTGAATGAGCCGGGAAATAGGGGTATTCTGAATATGGATGGTGAACAATTTTTTGAATATGGCCGGCAGGCAGCTGATGTGGGCCTGAGTATGACTGGCCACGCTATTGGAGACCGGGCTTTGCATGAAATTCTGGATGGTTATGCTCAACTGCGTGTTTATGAGCGCGAGCGCGGATTACCAGCTCTGCGACATCGCATCGAACATGTACAAATCCTTCATCGTGATGATGCTCAGAAATTGGGCAAACTTGGAATTATTGCATCCATGCAGCCTATCCATGCTACATCAGATATGTTAGTTGCTGAAAAATATTGGGGCGAGCGTGTGGAACTGGCCTATTCCTGGCGTACGCAGTTAGATTCTGGTGCGGTGCTTGCTTTTGGCTCTGATGCTCCGGTGGAAGCTCCGAACCCGTTTTGGGGATTGCACGCTGCTGTTACACGTCGTCGAGCAGATGGTGTTCCTGGTTCTGCTGGGTGGCATCCAGAACAGTGTCTTTCCATGCGCGAGGCACTCGAAGGCTATACTACCGGTGCTGCTTATGCTGCTGGAGTTGAAGATTGCCTCGGACGGCTTTCGCCAGGACACTTCGCAGATCTAATTGTGCTGGACGAAGATCCATTTACGTGTCCGGTGGATGATCTATTGGATATGCGGTCATCTGCCACGATGCTGGGTGGCGAATGGCTTTGGGAGGATTAAGGAATAATGGTGAATCTTCCTAAAATGATCAGCCCTGAGTTATTAGTTCCCCGCCTGGGTGACCAGCTGGTGGACATGGGTTTGCTCAGTAACGAACAGTTGCAGCAGGCGCTTGCATATCAACTTAATGGCATGGATAAAGGCCAGCAGCTTCTCTTGGGTCAGGCAATTATGGAATTAGGTTTCCTTGACCGTGCCACGCTCGATTGGGCTGTTACAGAGCAGATCATGCACCTGCGTACTGCCTTGGAAGATGCAAATCACAACCTGGAGTTGCGTGTTCAACAACGTACCATCGAATTAGAAGAAGCACTTCGCCGTCTTTCTGAGAGCAGCCAGTTGAAGGCTAATATTATTGCTAATATTTCGCACGAACTTCGGACGCCACTTACCCATGTTCGTGGTTATCTTGATTTGCTGTATACAGAATCCCTGGGCGATTTGAATTCTGACCAGAAAAAAGCGTTGGGGGTGTCCTTGCAATCTTCTTTGCGCCTGCAGACACTGATTGATGATTTGATCCTCTTTTCGCAGGCTTCGCGCGGTCAGATGACATTGACAATGGGGAATGTGGAACTGAAGCAAGTAGCCTTGAAGGTGTTTGAAAGATTTAAGACGCGTGCTGATGATCACCAATTGATTTTGCAGGTTAATCTGGAACCGGATTTGCCAATTGTTCAGGCGGATGAAGAGAAAATAATTTGGGTCATTACTCAATTATTGGATAATGCCATTAAATTTTCCAATCCGGGTGGTAAAGTCAGTCTAAACATCGTAAAAGACACGGTTGCTAATAACATGGTCACTGTTTCAGTATCTGATACTGGGATTGGTATTTCAAAAGACCGTATCAAGGAAATATTTGAACCGTTTCACCAATTGGACGGTTCAGTCACTCGCCGATACGGTGGCACTGGTTTGGGTTTGACCCTTGTTTTGCAAATTATTGAAGCGCACGGCTCCATCATTGATGTCCAATCAGAAATTGACAAAGGAACTACGATTTCTTTCCCGTTGCTAGACATAAAGGCAGCCTGATTTGTCCACTCGCGAAGGAATTTTTGATTATCTGGCGATCGCTGAGATTGTTACCCAACGCGGCGATTGGAAGCAAGCGCTTGATGAAGTGCTTGCCCTGGTGTATTCGATATTTATTTTTGACAATCTGGTTTTGTTTGTAGCTGAACAGGAAGCCAGTAGGTTGACTGAAATCGTATATGCGCGGGCTGTCGGTCGTGGTCAATCGGCAGGTGCTGACGCGGCCTGGGGAGTGGAAATTGCCACCCAGGTGATGGATCGGAATGAAATTGTGATGCAAGAACCCAAAAAATCATACCCCAAGAAAGATCGGCTTAGGCAGCCTTACCTTTTGGGGCTTCCGCTACGAACGTCAACTGGTTTATATGGTGCGATGGTATTTGTTCGCTTTGGTGGACCATCCTATAGCGCTGGACATATTTTGCATGCCCGCTATATTGCATCGCAATTTGCCGGGTTATTTGAACGGAAAAAATTAAATGAAGACATTTTGGCGCTCGAGGAAGCCCGGCGCTTATTGGCGTTGCAAGACGACTTCATAGCGACTATTTCGCACGAATTGCGTACTCCACTAGGATTTATAAAAGGCTATTCGACCACGCTATTACGCCAGGATACTGAATGGGATGAAACAACACGTCGGGAATTCTTGACTATTATCGAAGAAGAGGCTGATCATTTAACAACTCTGATCGAAAACGTGCTCGAATCAGCTCGTCTGCAGAGTAATACCCTGCCGATGAAATTTCAACCAGCCCGTTTGGATACTCTAATCGTGGAGACCGCCACCCGTGCACAGGCGCGATCGAAAGACTTGCAGGTGAAATTGAATTTTCCAATCAGGCCTGTGGTTCAGATTGATAGTGTGCGTATTGCCCAGGTGTTGAGCAACCTTTTTATTAATGCTGCAAAATACGCCCCTGGAGCACCAGTTACGATTTCTTTATCAGAGGTTGCCGGCAATTATCGCATCAGTTTTGCAGATAATGGACCCGGGATAACGCCTGAACATTTGCCCAACTTGTTCAAACGTTTTTTTCGCGTTCCTGGGCAGGGTGGCAGTGGTTCGGGCTTAGGTTTGTTTATTTGTAATAAAATTATTACTGCTCACGGAGGCAAAATGTCAGTAGAATCTGAACCAGGGTCCGGTACGGTTTTTCTGATTGATCTTCCTGTTGAGCCAGCAACCAGTTCTGAAGGAGAAGAATATGACCACTAAAATTTTAATCGTTGATGATGAGCCTCGTTATCTTCGCCTGCTGGAAGCGAACCTACGCTCGGATGGATACGATGTAATTTCAGCTGCGGATGGTCTTCAGGCTGTTGAAGTATTTTCTTCCGATCCGGTGGACTTGATCCTGATGGATGTGATGATGCCCAATCTGGATGGCTTTGCCGCCTGTCAGCGGATTCGGCAGTTTTCAAATGTCCCCATAATAATTTTGACCGCGAAAGGCGAAGAGCAAGATCGTGTGCGCGGTTTGGATATGGGCGCAGATGATTATCTCGTTAAGCCCTTCTCTGCTACTGAGTTATTGGCACGTGTCCGTGCGGTTTTGAGGCGTTCGCAAGTTTCAAAAGATGTCAACCAGAGCCGTTTTTTTGTGCATGATAACCTGCGGATCGATTTCGCCCGGGCCGAGGTCTGGCGTGGTAACCAATTGGTGTTCCTTTCTGCTACCGAATACCGCCTCTTGCTCCAGTTTACGCATAACGTTGGTATCGTCATGAGCGCAGAAGACCTGCTTTCCAGCGTCTGGGGGGCAGAATATCGGAATGATAAGGAAATTTTGTGGGTTAGCATTGCGCGCCTACGCCAGAAGCTGGAAGATGATGCGCACGCTCCCAAGCATATTGTTACCCGCTCTGGTCTTGGGTATCTAATGCCTCCTGTAGAAGGATAACGTTGCCGGCTTCGTTATATTACCATGCTTGATTTGTTGGCGGACAACGGTAAGTCATTTAGTATTTTTTTGGCACCTATTTTTGCCTATCCATGATTAATGCTTGTGCGCCAGACAAGCTATTTTTGAGCGATTAACGTCATGAATAGATGTCCGAAAATAGTAATTATTTAAAACCTGAAAAAGGTCTCGAAAATAGTGCGAACAATTTTCAATAGTGCTCGTCGCAACCGCCATTGAGTGAGAGGAAATCATGACACTGGAGTTTAACGAAAAAGGGAAATATTTTACAGACATTATTTCCAAGTCTGCTGTTCCTGCAGTTATCCAAACAACCACGCACCGAATTGAAGGTTTTATCCATATCCGCATGGATGGTCGTTTGAAAGATGAGTTGGACCGCACGGAGCCCTTCATTGCCGTAACGAATGCCAGGGTATTAGGCAACGATGGTGCTTTACTTTTTGAAACAGATTTTTTGAGTATCGCGCGTAGCCAAATTGTCTGGGTAATTCCGAAGGAAGATGGTCTATCTTCGGGAGATATAAAATGAGTGTACTTTCATCTTCGACGGGCTTGTCATCAGCCGATCTATTAAGGTTGAAACATTTCGTGACAGAAAGTTTGACACGCGAGATGGAGGCCGAAAGCCCAGAATATTCTCTACGGGAAGCGTTTGTCCATAAAAAGCTGGAAGAAATCTTTGCTCGCATGCCTGCGAATGTGCCTAATTCGATCCGCCAGCAGCTGATGATAGAAGTTAAAGACGACATTCTGGGCTTTGGACCAATCCAACCGCTGCTCGATGACCCAGACGTCAGCGAAGTTATGGTGAATGGCCCTAAAAAAGTATATGTTGAGAAAAAAGGCAAACTAATCAAGACTGGTGTGACTTTTGAAAACAACCAGGGTGTTTTACGCGTAATTGATCGTATCATTCTTCCGCTTGGCCGGCATATCGATGCGGATTCTCCAACGGTTGATGCCCGACTACCCGATGGATCCCGTGTTAATGCAGTGATCCCGCCAGTGGCAATTGACGGTGCATCCATTACGATCCGGAAATTTCGTAAAGACAAATTGAGTATGGAACAGCTGGTCGAATTCGGATCCATCTCGGCACCGATGGCTGAGTTCCTAAAAGCCTGTGTAATCAGTCGTTTGAATATTATTGTTTCGGGAGGTACTGGCTCAGGGAAAACCACCTTGCTGAATGTTCTTTCCAGCCTGATTCCTGAGACCGAACGAATTGTCACGATTGAAGATGCCGCCGAACTTCAGCTCCAGCAGGAACATGTTGTCCGGCTTGAGACGAAAGCTGCCAGTATAGACGGCAAGGGCCAGGTAACAATTCGTGATCTTGTGCGTAATTCTTTGCGCATGCGACCCGACCGTATCATCGTAGGCGAATGCCGCGGTGGCGAAACTTTGGATATGCTTCAGGCGATGAATACCGGGCATGATGGTTCTTTGACAACGTTGCATGCAAATACCCCGCGCGATGCACTATCTCGAACTGAAACAATGGTGCTCATGGCTGGCATGGATTTGCCGATCAAGGTGATTCGCCAGCAAGTTTCGGCTGCCATTGATCTAATTGTTCAGCAGACACGTCTTAAAGATGGCTCCCGCAAGGTAACATCGATTACCGAAGTGGCGGGTATGGAAGGCGATACCATCGTTTTGACTGAAGTCTTCCGTTTTGAGCAGACTGGTATGAGTCAGGACGGAAAAATAATTGGACAATTAAAACCAACCGGCATCCGTCCATTGTTTACACCGCGCCTTGAGGCTGCTGGATTCAAACTACCTCCAGAGATTTTTGGCGCAAATATGGGTGATATGCTCAGGCGGCGTTAACGTCAGACCAATAAATGCTGGGGTCGAAAGACAAAGGCTGATACGCCTCGTTTCCCTTACCTGTTGTAAAAGTTTGTGCGCTAAGGTTGTCGGGTATAATTGGAAAAGTTCACCGATGAGTAACAGAATAATGCCTGATTTCACTGGAAAACCATTATGAGCCTGCAAGTACAGATCACCCTTCGCACTCGCAAACTGGGCGTTTTGATCCGAGATGCCCGCATGGCAGCGCGCAAAACAGTCACTGAAGTGGCCAAGGCTATGGGCATTTCTCCGGCGTTGTTGCGTGCTTACGAGGAAGGTCGGAAGGCCCCATCACTGCCTGAGCTGGAAGTACTGGCTTATTATCTTAACCTGCCTATCCAGCATTTTTGGAGTGGTGAAGCGCTTTCTGATGATAGTGCACGTACTGAACCGATTAATCTGGCTCAGTTGGTTTCGCTGCGACAGCGTATTATCGGAGCGCTGTTGCGCCAGAAACGTCTGCAAGCAAGCATCTCGATTAAGGGACTGTCTTTTGAGACAGGGATTTCGCAGGGACGTTTGAATGGTTTTGAACAAGGGGATCATGCCATCCCATTGCCAGAGCTGGAAGCCATACTTGTGGTCATTGGTGGACGTGTAGAAACATTCTTCGACCAGAATGGTCCGGTAGGCAGGTGGATGAATGACCAGGCTGCCATTCAGGAATTTTTAAAACTCTCTCCAGAGCTACGCGCTTTTGTGTGTATGCCGGTAAACCGTCCATACCTGGATCTTGTGCTCAATTTAAGCCAACTTTCCACGGAGAAGCTGCGTTCTGTGGCTGAAAGTTTGCTTGAGATCACACTATAGTAAATAGGTGAGCGTGCATTTTGTATATTGCGAGGAAAAGACATGGTCACTTCGGATGTGAATGACCTGGTCGCGAATGCGAAAAGGGTATATCAGGATGGCGATTACATTAGCGCAGCGCGTCTTTTTGGCGAAGCTGCGTCTGTTTTTCAGGCCCAGGGGAATGCTTTGGATGCCGCTGAGATGAAAAACAACCAGAGCGTAGCTCTTTTACAATCTGGAGATGCCCAGGGTTCTTTCGATGCGGCGTATGGTACTTCCATGGTCTTTTTCGCGAGCGCTGATTTTCGCCGGCAAGGGATGGCTTTTGCCAACGAAGCTTCAGCTTTGATTGAATTGGGCCGCGTGGCAGAAGGTTCCCAAAGTTACAAACTTGCTGCAGATGCATTGGATAAGGCAGGGGAAGACCAGATGCGCGCCAGTGTAATGCAGGCACTCGCTATTGTTCAGCTGCGTAAGGGCAAGGCACTGGAAGCCCTGCTTTCAATGCAGCTTGGATTGGCAGGTGTGAAGAAACCCACCCTTAAACAAAAAGTATTGCGAAACCTGTTAAGATTACGAGTATGATAAATGCTCAATTGGCAGTCCGTCCTGCGAGTCAGGCTGATCACACTTCGATTGCAAACCTGATTTACTTCGAATCGCATGTTCACCGGCATTTGGACTGGCGAGGTCCCTTAGACTGGCTTGGCTCCTCGGAATATTGGGTTCTGGAGCAGAACGGCGTGGTTGTTGCGGCGCTGGCCTGTCCGCCTGATCCTGAAGGAGTGGCCTGGCTGCGTTTGTTTGCGCATTCTTCGGATGTGTCGTCAGAATACGCCTGGCGTGTTCTTTGGGAAAATGCTAAAACCAGTTTAGGGGGTCGCGGGCTATTGGTGGCGGCTATTACTGTTGCCGATTGGTTTAGTGATCTTTTGGCAGGTAGTGGGTTCCTGGAAAAACAGCAAATCGTAGTACTGGAACAAAAATCCACCATTTTTCAACAGCGGCCAATTCCATCCAACGTGTTTCTGCGACCGATGACTGAACATGATTTATCAGATGTTGCGGTTGTGGATAGTTCTGGGTTTGCCCTTTTATGGCGGAATTCATATTATGCTTTGCAATCTGGTTTCATGCAGGCTGGTTTTGCAACTGTTGCTCTTTTGAATGGCGAGATTATAGGGTACCAGATTAGTACCCGCAATTCCTTTGGAGTACATTTAGCACGTCTGGCTGTAATAGCAGGTATGCAGGGACATGGGATTGGCTATTTGCTGGTTCAGGATCTCCTTACCCAAAGCAGGCGTGCTGGCTTGCATAGGCTTACTGTTAATACACAAAGCGATAATCGCGCTTCACTGGCGTTGTATAAGAAAATTGGATTTGAATTGACCGGGGAGCGTTATTCGGTTTTTGAGTTTCAACTTTAGAGGAAAAATGACTCGTCCTGATTCTGTTATTGTAAACGCAATAGTGCGGCAGGCTTTGGTCTCTGCTGAAGAAGTGATGGGTGCGAATGGTTTGCACGCAGTTTTACGAACTGCTGGTCTCGTGCGCTTTGTGGATAATCTTCCGCCGAATGATATGCAGCCTTCGATCAAAACATCAGATTATGCAAGTTTGAATCAGGCGATCGAATCTTTTTATGGGCGCGCAGCCAAGGGTATGTTGCGCCGCATTGGTAGGGCTTCCTTTCAGTATGGTGTCCGAGAGCAGGCTGGGTTGTTGGGCGTGGCAGGTGTGGCGCTTAAACTTTTACCCAAAAAACAGCGCATCTTGTTTATCTTAAACGGGATGGCTGACGCTCTTAAAAAATCTAATAAGGAAGTGGATGCCTGGGTGGATGAATCGGGGAATACGATTGCATATATAGATCGCACCTGTGCTATTTGTTGGGGCCGGCAGGCTGATCTGGCTGTTTGCCATTTATATGTGGGTTCAGTGGGAGAAGCCGTCTTGTGGGCTACGGGGACGGAATACGAAATAGTTGAAACCCATTGTATGGCCAAGGGTGATGAATATTGCCGTTTTGAAGTAGGCGCCCCGAAAGTGTAAGTGGACTTATTTTGGCCAAGGTCTTCAGTTGCAGGCGGCTCCGATCGGGGAAGTTGTAAGGTGTGTGTTTTAAAGAAATTTGGAATGGAGAAATCATGGACGCTTTCGAATGGAAATGGAAATCTCGTGATGGTCTGACTTTGTGGGCGCAGGGCTGGAAACCAGACGCCCCAAAAGCAGTTGTTGTTCTGGTGCATGGTCATGGTGAGCATATAAACCGTTATCAGCATGTGGCCGAAGTATTCACCCGGGCTGGTTATGCCATGCAAGCATTTGACGTGCGCGGACACGGGCAATCCACTGGCCAGCGTGGGCATACTCCGACCTATGACAATTTGATGGATGACATCTCTGATTTCATTGGTGATGCCCAGAAGCGCTTCCCTGGTTTGCCGGTCTTTTTGTATGGGCACAGCATGGGTGGCAATCAGGTCATAAATTATGCACTGCGTTTTCCCCAGGCTCTGAAAGGCGTAATTGCCACCGGTCCCTGGCTAAAATTAGCTTTTGACCCACCTGCTGTTCAGGTGATGTTAGCCAAACTTTTGAACAATGTTGTCCCATCTTTTACACTCGCCAGCGGACTGGATCAGGCGGCCCTTTCGCGTGATCCAGCTATTGTTAGCAAATATGCGTCAGACCCATTGGTACACGATAAAATCTCAGCGAGATTGTATACAAGTATATATGCTAATGGTCTCGGGGCCTTACAACGGGCAGCTGAACTAAAAATACCGATGCTGCTTATGCACGGTTCCGCTGATAAGCTTACATCCGCGCTGGCCTCGCAGGAATTTGCGGCGAAAGCAGGTAATTTAGTTACCCTGCGCATTTGGGAAGGCTTTTACCATGAGATTCACAATGAACCGGAGAAGGGCGAAGTAATTCAGACCATGGTCGATTGGTTGGATCGTAATATTTAGCTCTTGAAAGGAATTTCCTCGAATATTTTTGAATGCACATAATGCTTTCAATGCGTGAGTGTATGCGCATCTTGTCTGGTGACCGAGATTTGGATCTTAGATAATCTGGGTGCTGATCTTGGTTCTATTAATGCAATTCTTATCTGTTATTACTGGACAAAAGCCTCTGAACATGGCAAAATCCTATTCAATCAGGGATAAAAAACCTGTCTAAATTTTCCGACATGCCAACCTGTGAAAAGGTAAGTATTCCATGGGATAACGAAGGTGTTTTCTTGGGTTGAAAGCACTGGAGATCCAATTGGCAGGTCGGGTTATTTTTCATAATGATTTATTAAAAGGATGGAGTGAAAATGAGTAAACGCCAGGAAATGCGCGAGAAGCGTGCGCGCCAGGAGCGAAGCCAGAGAATTTTGGTTATTGTAGGTGTGTCTGTGGTTGCCATTGCGGTTGCTTTGATGTTGATTCTGCCAACCCTGCAGCCAGTTGGGGCAATTGCAGATCACCCACTGATGAACCGTCCGCAGGTTAAATTCAATGCGATGGGTGATCCGAACGCGCCGGTGAAGATTATCGAATATTCTGATTTTCAGTGCCCGTATTGCGCGAAATTCGTGACGCAGACCGAGCAGCAGATTATTGATGCTTATATCGCTACGGGAAAAGTATATTTTGAATATCATTCCTTCGGCGAATTTATTGGAGTTGAATCTGGTCGCACTGCTGAAGCTGCTTACTGTGCTGGAGATCAGGATAAATTTTGGGAAATGCACGATATTATCTTCGCCAACCAGACTGGTGAAAACGTGGGCGCATTCTCAGATAAGCGTCTGACTGCTTTTGCCGGAAAGATTGGTTTGGATGCAGGTAAGTTCAGTGATTGCTTTACGAGTGGTAAGTATTTGGCCCAGGTCAAGCAGGATGGCTTGGAAGCCACCCAGTCTGGCGTTAAGGCTACGCCCTCGTTTGTGATCAACGGAAAACTGGTCGAAGGGGCGCAACCTTTTTCAGCTTTCCAAACAGAGATTGACGCCCTGCTCAAATAATACAACCTTTACCTTCAGCATATCCTGGGTTATTTATCATCAACGGATGTGCTCTTCGTAAAAATGGCTGAATGCTAAAAGCTGTAACAAGAAAAGCCGTCTCGAAATTGAGGCGGCTTTTCTTGTTATTAGCGCGTTGTATTTTGATTGGAATTATTGGGGCTTATTTTATGATCAGACTCAGAATATAGACAATAATCGGGGCGATCACAAGGGCTGGTAGAAAATTTCCAACCCGGATTTTTTTTATTTCCAACAAGCTGCTGATGCCTATTCCCATTAACAAGACTCCACCAGTCGCAGTCATTTCATTCATCATGCTCGTACTCACGATGGCATTTAACTGGGCAGCTAATAGGCTGATACCGCCCTGGTAGATAAGCACGGGGATTGTTGAAAATACAACGCCGATGCCGAGTGTTGATGCAAAGGCAATTGAGATAAATCCATCCAGAACGGATTTAATGGATAAAGTAAGGTAATCACCTTTCAAACCGTCACTAATCGCGCCGAGCACGGCCATAGGTCCGGTGCAGAAAAGCACGGACGCGGTTAAAAAACCACGCACAAAGTGACTGGATCCACCTTCGGAGCTGCCAGAAAGCCGTTTTTCCAACCAAACACCCAGATTCTGGAGACGGTCTTCTATGTTCCACCAATCCCCAAGTATGGCACCGAAAATAAGCGCCCCTAACACAACCAGTGCGTTCTCAGATTTTAAGAACATCTGCAAACCAACAGCTGTGGTAAATAAACCCATGCCAGCGATGACAGTGTTTTTTAGGTTTTCAGAAAGGCGTGAGCCAAAGAGCACACCCACTGTGCTGCCTATAATGATTGCAACGATGTTGATAATAGTACCTGTCATTTTTCCTTCGCCATTCTTGTGATTTGTCCAGCTTGTTGGTTCTCAAGTAATTCGAGGGCAAAACATAATGATGAGAGTCGATTGAGATATGCCAGCAGGTGAAGATTCTCCAATCCGCCGGCATGGTAAAGTTCTACCACTCGGCGTTCTGCGCGGCGAATAATTGTTCGGGCCAGACCCATGGCTGCGCTTGATGGAACTTCGCCAGGCAGAATAAATTCCCGGGGTACTTCTACCACGGTAGTGATGGCATCTGTTTGTGCCTCCAGCCAATGGACGTGGGTTGCATCGATTGAGCGGAATTTGGCAGCATTTTCAGGTGTGGCGCCCACTTCGGCCATCAATTTATACAGATCGCGCTGTACCTTTACAATCAATGGGGCAATCTCGGGGGTATTTGCGCTGGCACGGGCTAAGCCCAAGGCAGCGGTGGCTTCATCCAAAGCACCTAATGCCTCGATGCGCAAGTCAAATTTTGGGACGCGACCTTCGCCAAGCAGCCCGGTGCTGCCTTCGTCGCCGGTTTGTGTATATATTGAGGACATGGCGGCTATTATACTCTACCCATTGGTTTGCATTTGGTTGATTGGCTATCGTCTACGTTGATTGTATTGCCTGCGGACTGTAGCGTATAATGAAAAAAGCAATTCACCTTTAGGAGCATCTTTTTCCTTATGTTTCAAATCATCCGAAAAGAATGGACCTCACATATATTTGTACTATTATGTGTGGCAGTGGCTGCTTTGATGTTTGTCCTTACCCCAGTCTGGGCTTTGGATTGGTTTCAAACACCTTTTCCCGGATTTCTGTTGGAGCCGAATAATATTATCAGCCAGATAAACGGACCGGATTGGCCGGCAAGAGCACAAGGCGTGGCCTGGTCGGACAGGTTGGTGAGTGTTAGCCAAACCAGGCTGGAACCAGCGCTCTCTGCGCTTAGCGTGTTGAAGACTCAGGGTTTCAAGCCGGTCAACTTATCCTTTATTCGGCGTGATGGGAGTAGCTATGATCTAACCATCACGCCCGTAAAGGTCACAGTCAGGGATGCTATTTCTCTATTCCTTGTGCCGTATCTTGTCGGGCTTGTATTTTGGGGCATCGGTCTTTGGGCCTACCGCATCCGGCCAGATCTACGTTCCACGCGTGCTTTTGTCATTTTTGTTGCAGCCACTGCTGTTTTGACCACCACCTTTCTGGATATGAATACCAGTCATAAGGTGGTTGTGCTTTGGTCACTCAGTTTGCCTGTGGCGGCAGCGGCGCTTGTTTATCTAGCCATGGTTTTTCCTTTGGAAATGAAATTTATTGAGCCCAGGCCGTATATCCTCAAGCTGCCCTGGCTGGCAGGTTTGATTTTGGGAATTATTTCGGTCCGCGATATTTTCTTTCCGCCAACGCCATATAGCTATATCGATTCGTGGCGCTGGGGTTATATTCTGAATGCATTTGGCATTTTAGCTTTTATGGTTGCGCTATTTATGCGCGTACTTGGGAATAGCACACCAGTTGTACGTCAACAAAGTCGGGTGATTGTATTTGGCGCCTCGCTTGCACTGTTGCCAATTTTTGTCTTCTACCTGCTTCCAATTGGGTTCGGTGGCCAAATTCCGGAATTCCGCGCTGAGTTCATGTTTCCGCCGCTGGTTCTTTTGCCACTCTCGGTGACCTATGCTATTCTGCGTTATCGCTTGTTAGATGTTGATCGTTGGCTGAGCCGCGCGCTAACCTATACGCTGACCACAAGTGTGGCCCTGGTTGCTTTCTATGTGGTCATTACGGTGCTATCTCTGGCCTTGTGGGGTGCCGTTCGTGTTGACAACCCACTGGTCATGGCAACTTATTTACTCTTGTTGGTCATTGCGTTTATACCCGTACGTGATTTTATCCAAAGGGCTATCGACCGGCTTTTTTACCGAACGCATGCTGATTATCGTCGTGTACTTTCGAATCTTTCAAAAAATCTGATCATAGCCCCTGATTTGAAGCCCACACTCGCTTTACTGACTTTAGAACTTGCCAACGCACTTGCTCCTGAAAAGATGCTGGTGTACTTATATGATGATGATGCAGAGAGCTATATTGCACACGGTGATGATATTACCAGGGCCGTTGCTTTCGCCCCTACTGACGTGCTGCCAAATCTCTTGAAAAAAAAGAAAGCCCCACTTTGGTTATCGTCCGAAATGTCGCTGCCTTCTGAACTAGAGAATGATTTGACTCTGGATTGCGAAGTTTATGTGCCACTCCTTTTTGAGACCAGCCTGATTGGTTTTCTGGGAGTTGGCCGCCGTCTCTCTGGTGATCCTTATACCAGCGATGATTTGGATTTTCTGTCAGCCGTGGCTGATCAATCTACGCTGGCTTTTGAAAATGCCCGTCTATTTGAAAACTTGCGCCATACGCTTGAGGTTACACGCGAAATGAAAAACCTGATGGATGACATTTTCTCATCCATTGCAACCGGGGTTATTACGACCGATCTTGAACATAAAATTACTCTGTTTAATCGTGCGGCAGAGAACATGCTTAGTATCCCACTCGACATGGTTATCGGGAAATCATTATTCGAAGCGTTGCCTTTGCTCAGACCGGTCATTGATGCGATGACAACTGATGTGATCAATCTGGGAGAAACGACGCAAGGGCGTGAATTGTCGGCTCACACCAGTGACCATAGCGATCTGTTTCTGCGGTTTTCGGCTGCACCTCTGCGCGACGCTTACTTCGCAACCAAGGGCGCTACGATTGTCCTGGAAAACTTGACCGAGACACGCAAGGTTGAAGCTGAGCGTGAAGTCATCCGTCAGACCTTTGGACGGGTCGTAACGCCCAGAGTGCGCGATCGCCTGCTTGCAGATGCCGGAAACCTTAAACTATTGGGGACTCGTAAAACTACCAGCGTATTATTTGCTGACTTAAGTGGTTTTACAAGTTTCAGCGAAAAAACATCACCGGAAATTGTTTTTAAAATACTCAATACCTATCTGGATATTGCCGCTCAAGTTATTCTTGAGAATGAAGGCACTCTCGATAAATTTATGGGAGATGCCGTGATGGCTATGTGGAATTCGCCCGACCCGCAACCTGACCATGCTCAGCGTGCCTGCCGCGCAGCCTTGGAGATTGTACAGCGTTCGCAAGAAAGCCATAAAAATTTTTCCAATATTGAGCACCAGCTCGTTTTCCGGGTAGGCGTGACCACTGGCCCGGCTATTGTTGGGAATGTAGGCACCCGGGAATTATTTAATTACACAGTCATTGGTGACACGGTGAATCTGTCCCAGCGCTTGCAATCCAGCGCACCACCCGGACAGGTTTATATCCTGAAAACCACCTTCGATATTGTAAAGGATAGTTTTCTCGCGGAAGCCTTGGGACCCCTTACCGTGAAGGGCCATGCCCAGCCTGTTGACGTCTATTTGTTGAAGGGAATGAAGTGAAGACACAATTTCACCGTGCTATCACTGTTAAGGCGCTCAGCGCTTATTTTATGGCCGAAGCACTCGAAACTGTTGTTGGCTCCAACCTCGGACAGGATGCGTTGCGCTATCAATTTGGTCATGACCATTTTCATTATGATAGCAATTCTTTTGCTGCGGGCGATGCATATTGTGACGAATTGCGTCATCTGGTCGTGGTTGCATTGCAAAAGACAGAAGCAACACAAGCTCGCGAATTTCTGGGTGGGTTGACCCATACAGTTCAGGACTTTTATGCTCATAGCAATTATGTCGGGCTGTGGCGTGAGATCTACCCTGGGGCAACCTCGGATGAAATAGACCCTGAGCTACCTGAAATTATGAAGCATCCGCGCCTACATTCAGGGAAACTCTATTATCCGTTGGAGGCGTTCTCGTTTATTAAAGTGCTTAACCCGTTTGTAATTCCTTGGCTTCCGCGAGATTCACATGCCTGGATGAACATAGATGATCCATCCCGGCCTCATTTCGCTTTTGCATTCGCTGCTGCGGTCAAGCGTACTGGTCTTGAGTATCTGCGCATATGTGAACAACTTTCACCCCAAGAAATTGCGGTCCTTACCGGAAACTCAGGATAAATTTTCAATTTCGATCAGCGTTTCCAAAAAGGCGCAAATAATTATCATATTTTCCCATTCAATAAATCCGAAAAGGTTATAATCACAACATGGACATGAAAACTCAACTTAACGATGCTGTAAAAGAATCTATGAGATCTGGTGATGAAGTGCGAAAGCGTACTCTCCGGATGACACTGGCTGCGATTAAACAGATTGAAGTGGATCGCCGCATCAGCCTTGACGATGCAGCCGTTCTCTCCATTTTACAAAAGGAGATCAAGTTACGAAAAGAAGCACTGGATGAAGCCCAAAAAGCAAATCGTATTGATCTGGCTGATGATGCCCAGGCCGAAATTGATGTTCTAAAAGTTTTCCTCCCCAAGGGCTTCAGCCCTGAAGAATTGCGCCAACTGGTGCAGGAAACGATCGCTGAAACTGGCGCTGTGGCTCCGGCTGATATGGGCAAGGT
>CAINXK010000125.1 GCA_903854805.1 uncultured Anaerolineae bacterium | reverse complement strand
GGGGTAGGTGTCACGGTTGGTAGTGGTGCTGGTGCTGTCCAACGTCCACCTAAAAAGGCAAGGACCAGAACCATAATGCCAAGTAGGAAAATTAATCCTCGCTGGAAGCCTTGGCGGAATAGCATGGTGTCAGCCCGAGCCAGACCTGCTTCAATTTCGTGGTCAATGTCATGCCCAGAGTTTAATTTCATCATTACTCTCCTATGGAGAACAGGCTTTCGCCAAACCCGGGTGTATTTGTCACCTGAACTACGGGGCCAAACAGACCAATATAATAAATTTCATTTTTCCCGGAGCGATTTGAAACAAAATACAAACCAAAGAACCCCGGTATTGGCCGCCAGCTGTGAGATTTTCCGGGGCTAGTTGTTACCCGAACTGCTGCTCCTGATGCTAGTGCATAGATTTCGCTTTTACCATCCCTGTCCGAAGTAAAATACAAGGTGCTTGTGGGCGAAAGCGCTGGTCCCCAACTTTGCCCTGAAGCAGTGTGTGTAATTTGTTTTATTTTGCTGTCAGGCTTTAGATAATAAATTTCATATTTTCCTGAGCGGTCGGAAGAAAAATATAGGCCACTATTCAACAATGGCAAAGAACTGCCTGTTGGTCGATTAATCAAAAAACCAATGAAGAATAATCCCGCCAATATGCACAGGCCCAAGAAGGCATAGTAAATTTGCCGATTCCGCTGTCTGTGCAACATCATGTTTGCTCGAGCCAGACCTTCTTCAATTTCGCTCTTGATATCAGTATTATGATTTGGCATTTTCCCCTTACCCAAATAGCTTCTTGAGAAACGACTGTTCTTCTATCCGGAATTGAACCCCAATCACTTTTGTTCCGCCATTTGTGTTGATGATAATTGCGCCTGGGAAACGTAGCAGTCCGCCATGTTCTCGGGTGGGGTGGGTATTAGACAAGATAAATTCAATTTGAATATTTGTTTCGCCAACTTTTTGCTCAATTTGGTCAGTAGGGGAAATTAGTAACCAGGGAAGCGCGGTGGCTAAGCCCTTTAGGTATCCACTTCCTATATTCCTAATTTCCAAACTAGCACAGCGTGCTGTATTTCCAATGGTACCGAAATCGAGCAGGTCGGTACTGATTGCAAGGCGTGGCATGCCATATTGGAGCGTGGCAGTTTGCTGGAAAATTTCCTTGGATGGCTCCGATGCTACAGGTGTTCCCGATATTTTTGAAACCGGTTCTAATGCAAAATTCCATTCTTGTAAGGTTGGGCAAGATTGGAGAATATCGCGTATTGTTTTATGTTCTTTCTTCTCTGAGAGATTAGACCACCGCGAAAACCAAATCTGGTCAAATAATTCAGCAAGCTTATCATTATTAAGTCCCAACGATGCCGGTAGCTCATGTAAACGATTACTGACAAGTTTATAGCGTTTTGATTTATAACCGAACTCACTTGATGCAAAGAGACTGCCGGGTTCACGCTGCTCGCGTATATCAGGAAACTGCCAGGTTAAAATTTCCACAAGTAGAATAGCACCAGCGAAACGATCGGCATCTACACTTCGATAACCATTTTGTACTACTGATTCGAGTGCATAGCCTTCAGTACCGACCGGTAGCACGTGCGGGGGCATCAGATCTTCGGCAAACATTTCTTCTATGTCGACCAGTTCCAGATGTTTAAAATCTGAGGAAAAGACAAAATTTCCATTGGATATATCGCAATGAGCTACATAACTCTGCTCTAATCCAGCCAGGACATTCGCCAGTGTTCGCGCAAGTGTCAGGCTGTTTTCAGCTGAAATCGCTTTATCTCCGCTGACATAGTTTGCCCAGCTCTGACCGGTTGTCCAAGGCATAAGTACTGCATGGGCAAAAGTCGGGAATTTTTGCACCAATTCTGGATGTTTCTCTGGAGTTACTACTTTTCGCTTGGCTACTGTCAAACCGGGCAGGTGACTGTAATTGGACAACGCCTCGGAATTTTGCCCGACAATGGGGTTGCGATAATTATCAAAAAATGCTTTTAGGGCAAATGTTTTATCCCCTTGCATCAACTGATAGACTCGTGCTGCTTTACCAACTTCATAGGGTACGCCACCCAGGCGACCGGGAACTGTCGGAAAAGTATAAACGTCACCGAGGATCTGTACTTGTTCTCCGGGTCGCGGCTGAGAATCAAATCCGGGCATAGATCAAAACTCGATTGCAGTTTTGGATAGAAATGCCAGGATCGCCACACCACTAGCGATCATCATTAAAATTGCACCAATACTTGTTCCAACGATATAACCAATTTGCCAGCTGATGCCCCAACCAAAACCCCAGATCAACATCCAGCTGATGATGCTGTAAGTCATCCACTGTCCCTGTCGCCCTGAGGTGGACATGAAGGTATTCTGTCCGGCGCTACTGATGGCTCCAGCGATGGCTCCGGCCAGGCCGCCTATGAGTAAGCCAGGGGCAAAGCTGCTGGGAATATTAAGGATATTCAATGCAAGTCCAGCAACCAAACCACCAACTGCGCCGCCAAGCACTGCAAACCCAATAAAACGGAGCAAATTTTGAGATTCAAGATGTTC
>CAINXK010000124.1 GCA_903854805.1 uncultured Anaerolineae bacterium | reverse complement strand
TTGCCACTTCTTCTTGAGGGAGCTTTATGCTTACCTCGTTTTCAAGTCTTTGACTTGTGTAGGGCACCTTCGGGTCCCGTCCTGTTGAGCAACTTTCCCTCTTTGCTTTCCTGTTTGGTTCCGGCTTGTCCGGGTTAGGTTAAATGAATCTTTGTGGTACCGGGTGTCCTCCTGATCGGGCACGGATGAGAGCAGCCCCAGCTCTTTCAGCGGAGCCAAAGGAGCTGGGAAGATGGAACAATTCAGATCATATACAGATATCCAAGTCGTCCAAATCATTTTTTGGGGGTATGCTTCCCCGTATATTTGAGCGTGTCCAATCTTTGAAACAGATAAGGCTGGCTGCAGATGGGTGGTAAACCGCCAGGTGGATTCTTGCTATATCTGTCTGGCTTGGAATAACATCAATTGCAGCCAATTACCCTATACAGCGCTGTCTTTGGCAAACGGACTGCCATTTCATACCATTCCGGCCGGCTCTCAAGTTCGTTCCTGGAAAAACTCTGTCCCAGTCCGCCTGCATAAATATAAGTAGGCTCCAATCTGCAAAGCTCAAATAATGTGCTGGTTGTATTGAAATCTTTTTGAAACGGGAATGAGATTGTCGCGCGGTTTATTAGTGGGGCGATCCAGATGCCCGCATCTGTTCCAGCATCACCGGAATACTGATCTGTTTCGAATATGACTGCTTCTGAGGATGCAATTAATACGCTTGCGTCTGGCGGAATGTTTTTATCCATCCAGGCAAAAGCAACGGCATCCTGTTGATCGTAGAACTTGCAGCAGGTAGTCGGATAAAAATTATAGTTACCTAAACTAATGCTTAGCATGCCAAAGATGGCCAACATTGCCAATTCTTTTCGTCCAATCCTGGCCGGGTGCTTCAGGTTTCCTGGCAACCCGGCCAGACCTATTCCGCCAAGCAGAGTCAATGGTAGGAATAGGATAATTTCTACAAATGGCCTGTCCAGCAGGGTCTGAGTGCTGTGCGAGGGGGAAAATCCTGTTACCGATATCAAAAGGCTGCCTAATAATAGAAGTATGGATAGCAACCCAGCGAAAGCCAGTTGCGGAAATTTTTTCAATCCAAATGGTATCAGGAAAAGAACAATCAGCGTCATACTGCTGTGCCTATAGGGGGTAAAAGTGGGCATAAGTACCGGTATCGAACTAATCCGCCATGTGATTAAAATCAGCCCAGCGCAGAGCAGACCAATGGACAGGATGCGGGTTTGTAGTGACTGTCTTTGCCAAATTTTAGCAGCCAGTAAGCTGCCAAACGTAATGATCAGGAAGACTGCTGAGCGGGTGTGAATCAAAACTGCGGCCAGTATGCCAGAAGCCAGGATAGCCCATAATATCCAGCGTCGTTTTGCTGGTTTGGCCAGTAGAACGGCAGTACATAACACAAATTCGATGATCAGTATGCTGGTCGCCGCAGGGTATTTTCCCCAGTTAATTGCTCCGGCTGGCATGGACCAACCCCAGCCTGCCAACAAAACCCCGAACAATGTGGCCGCATCATCATGTGTATGCTGCCGAATAAGAAAAAACATAGGTAGGGGAATGGTTGCCAGAATGATCTGACCGAAGATCAGGATAGTTTGATTAGCTTCCATGTGCAAGACTAGGCTGAGTGAGGCAACCAGTAAGTGGAAACCCAGGTGATAATACCTTCCTGTGAAGGCTGCGAAATCTGGCAGTGTGGATGTTCTAAAATTAGATATTAGCTCTTGGGAAATGGAATAATGCAAAACCCCATCGAAATATTGCGGTACACTCAGCCTGGCGATGAAAGCCAGGCGCAGAAAGATTGATCCAACCAGGAATGTTATGATCAGCAGCGGCCTTTCTACTTGGATCGGTCGCCAGCGCGGGTGTCCAAATAGTTGGCTGATCATTAATATTAGTAATCCAATCCCCAAAATCCCAGTATAGGCGAGGCTGAAGCTGATCCTGGTTCCGGTAGTTACCTGCAGCAAGCTTGCAAGAACAGTCGTTACCAGCAAAGGCAGCAGGGCGCCGGCGATTCCTAGTACAAAATAATCGGAGCCGCCTGATATTTCTGGTCCGGCTGCTCGTATCCAGAAGATAATGGCGGCGCTGCCCAGTAAGACCATGAGCAGGATTCGATAGATTCCTGACCAATCTCTTGCGATGACCAGCAGGCTGTCTGCCAGAAGGCTCATGGTAGTTTTTTACGGGTATGGATAGGCAACGGTTGGTGTAGGTGTGGCGGAAGCTGGGCTATCTGTGATGATTTGTAAAAGGGGCGGTTCGGTTGGAGTGGCTATCGATCTCTCCAGTCCAGAAGCCAAAGATAATTCTGCGCTTGCCAGAAGCCGGTCGGTACTTTTTGCGAAGACCGCAATCTTGATCGTTGCATCTGCGGAAACCGGACCACCCAGGCAGTAAAAAGTTTCTGGTGCTGGCTGAACTTTCTGGCAGGGATAGGTAG
Organism: uncultured Anaerolineae bacterium; assembly: GCA_903854805.1. The sequence continues at coordinate 7,325 of CAINXK010000124.1, read as the reverse complement.
TTGTTTCTCCATCCTGCTCCAACTTTATATATATATCCTGGATACTTGTTGAGTTGTTTGTTAGAGTGAGCAAAATATTTTGCGAGTTGTCTGTTCCAAAAGAATCCAGGCACAGCCTGCCCGGTTGGGGACAGTCGTCCAGATTCTCTGTGAGCGTAGTGCTTGAACCGGTTGGTTCGGCAACTGTTGGCGTGGTTTTAACCTGGACAAGCCGGTTAGTATAGCCAATTGCTCCGCAAATGATCAAAGCTAAAGAAATGACCCCCACTGTGATTAGTTTTGTCCTGGTGCTCTGCTCCATCCGATTGTGCTCCTTCAGTGTGACTGTTTACCCGTTTGAAAATGGATCGCGAGCATCTTGGGTCGGGTATTCCGTTGTGGATCAAGTTGATGAACGCAGAAAAAACCTGCCAATCTTTGCGAGAATTAAAAATCCAGGGGAATACTTGATAACGGCAAAACGGGGTTGGTTTGTTCTCAATTGCGACCCTTGCGGTTGACCAACCTCGCAGGTGGTTTGCCCGGTTAAAAAGCCCCTTCTGTACCGTTTTTGCGTGAAATTTTTGTAACCAGCGTGGTACAAATTTATCCCGTGGCTATGATTAATGGAACAACAGAGTCTTGCGGTACACGGAATGGTCAAAACTGCGGCCATCAGAATATATCCTGACGGCCGCAGTTTTGGAATAATTATTTCCCTTTGTATGCCGAGACTTTTATTTCTACATTTAGCGTGTCTGCGACATTATCCAGGTCAATTTGCCAGTCTTTGTGTGGCAATCCTGGCGGAACGAGCACAACTGCATTCATCGAGAAAAATAAAGTTCCGCTCATTGGGGCCGGCACTACACCCGTATCCATGGATTCAATGTTGATTCCGCGTTCGGTCAGGTAATGGGCCACCTTGTGGACGATGCCTTCGTGGTCGGCGCCGTGTACTTCGATTTGATAGGGCAACCAGCCAGCGTATTTTTGTTCATAAGTTTGCTCGGTCTGTTTGGTGGTTACTTGGAAACCTTTTTTTTGAAGGCTTTCGACGCCATCTTTGAAAATTCCGATTTGATCTTCCGACATCGAAATTAACATCAACATGGCAAATTCGCCTCCAAGCCGCGCCATGCGGCTTGTTTCCACGTTTCCATCGTATTGTGTCAGGACTTCTGTCACCGCATCAACAATGCCAACCCGATCCGAACCTGTTAAAGTAAGAACAATATTTTTTCGCATATATATCCTTTTGAAAGTGGAAAGTAAATATATATTATTTTAAGCCAGGGGTTTGATAGCCATGCATAGCTGCATCGCCGTAAAGTTTGCGATGAACTACGCTCAGCGCGCGAACCTGCTCAGAAGCATGGTAAGACGAACGCACCAGGGGGTTTGATTCGACCCATTTGAACCCGATGCTGTAGCCGTATTCGCGCAGGTCAGTAAACTCTTCCATCGTGTAGTACCGCGTAATTGGGTAGTGCTTCTTGCTGGGTTGGAGGTATTGGCCAATTGTGAGGATATCCACACCCCAGCTGCGCTGATCACGCATGACAGCTTTGACTTCATCGATTTCTTCACCCAGCCCAACCATAATCCCGGATTTTGTTAAAACGTCTGGGTCAAGCATTTTTGCACTGGAAAGAGTAGCAGCTGCCCATTCATAGTTATCTTGTGGCTGGATCTGTTTGAACAAGCGCGGAACCGTCTCGACATTATGATTCAAAATCTCGGGACGTGAATCCATGACAATTTTCAAAGCTTCCAGTGAACCCTTGAAATCGGGGATGAGTACCTCTATGGAACAACCTGGATGTAGTTCGCGGATGCGGCGAATAACCATGGCAAAGATTGGTGCGCCGCCATCACGGCGTTCGTCACGGTTAACAGAGGTGATCACGGCATGCTTCAGGTTCATTGATTTGACAGCCTGCGCGACACGTTCCGGCTCCATCCAATCCATTGGATTCGGTTTGCCGTGCTTTATGTCGCAGAAGACGCAGGAACGTGTACAAACGTCACCAAGCATCAGGAAGGTGGCAGTGCCAGAACCCCAGCACTCGCCCAAGTTTGGGCACATGGCCTCTTCACAGACTGTGTGCAAGGCTTTGGAGCGCATTAAGGTATGCAGATTTTCGTAGGTTTCGCCTGATGGTGCGCGCACCTTGATCCATTCAGGGCGTCGCAGGGGTGTGGTGTTAACTTGTTCAGGCGACACACGGTCGCGAGTAGGGATTGCAGTCATTTTATGTCCTTTTAAACGGTAAGTTTTCTTATTCTAACGTAAAAACCTTTGAATCGCATTAATTATTTAAGTGCTGTTATTCATTATATCTTCAGGTCCTGCTTTGGGTTTGAGCAGAATATAGTTCCTGTTTCGGCAGGCGTTTATGCACGATCAGTCGTAAGACCGGATTTGTCTGTAATGATGATATTTTCGACAGATTGGATGGGTTTTGTTCTGCCAATGATTTCGGCGATCCAAGGTTCACCCTTTATATGCGCTTATCTTCGGGTGCTGCTGATCGTTTTGGCGATTCGATTTGCTCCAATCAGGATTTGCTTTCCCATACATGGCGGTGTTTTCTGGGCTTTGAGTGCAAAATCGATCTGGGTGGCGAAGATTACCCCCATAATGTTCGAGATGATTTTTGCCATCGCGACAATAAATCCGCCAGACGTGTTAAGTTCGATTACAACCAGCTCAGGTTTATTGTTCCGCAGTGGGTTTGAGCCATCAGACAATAGAATTCCGCATAGCTGGAGCCACTTTTCCACTTGCCCTCAGTACCCAATCCAGCGGTTGATGAGTTTATGCGTTTTCTGCTTGGGAAGAGTAACCAAAGCGGGGATAAGTAGCAGAAGTGAGACTAATCGAACGGAAGTGATCTGTTTCGTATCATCATTATACGCATCCTGTATAAAAGAATATACCCGGGAGGACATAAAACATATTCCATCGGGTATAAGCTGTGCCTGGTTTGTCAAATGGCTTAGAACAACCCTTCGAGGTAAGCTTTCGTGCGTTCCTGCTGGGGGTTTGTGAAGACATCGCGAGCTGTTCCGGCTTCGACGACCTCTCCGAGGTACATAAAAATGGCATAATCTGCTAGACGCTTGGCCTGGCGCAAGGTATGAGTTACCACAACCGTTGTATATTGGCTTTTCAACTCGAGCAGTTTTTTCTCAATGTGTTGGGATGAAATTGGGTCCAAGGCAGAAGTCGGCTCATCGCCCAGGATCACCTCAGGTTCAATCGCTAATCCACGTGCCAGGCATAATCTTTGCTGCTGGCCGATTGAAAGACTGGTAGCCGGTTCGTGCAGACGTTTTTTGACTTCGTCCCACAGCCCGGCCAATTCGAGATAGTGTCTGACTGCTTCTTTGTACTCTAGTTTGCCATTTCTCATTTGATGGATGTGTAAACCATAAGCAACGTTTTCGTAAATCGACATGGGTAGTGGCGCGGGGCGTTGGGCCAACAACCCAACGTGTTTTCGCACTTCGGTCACATCCACATCACTGGCATAGATATTTTGTTGGTCCACCAACACTTCTCCCGTTATGCGAGCCCCATCGTTTAACTCTAAAAAGCGATTAAAGGTTTTTAAGAGCGTTGTTTTTCCGCAGCCAGATGGTCCCATAATGACTGTGATCTGTTTTCGGGGAATTTCAATATTGATATTTTTTAGTGCCTGGGTCTTGCCGTAATATGCGTTTAAGTCGCGAACTTGAATGTGAGAATCCATTATTTTTTCTCCAAATAACACACGGGTGCCTGCATCCGCATTGGTACTATTTGACGGTATATTTATTCAACCGCCCCGAGAGCCAGCGTGAGCTCAGACTGATTACTAAAACGATGATGGTCAGGATAACCGCCGATGCATAACCACGCTGTTGAACTTGCGGATATGGTGTGCTTAATTGAAAGAAAACAGCCAGGGGTAAAGATGCTGTGGGCTGCAGCAGCGACGTAGGAATACGGTCGGTATATCCGGCCGTGAACAGCACGGATGCAGCGTCACCGATCCCGCGCCCAAAGGCCAGCAGGATGGCAGTGATGATCCCGGGCAGCATTTGGCGGCTGACGACATGCAAGGCCACCTCCAGCCTGGTGGAGCCAAGCGCCAGGGCTGCGTGCTCCAGATCAGATGGCATGCGGCGGATGACTTCGTCCATGGCGCGTACCATGATGGGAAGTTCAATCAGCCCAAGCACGATGATGCCTGCCAACAACGATGCGCGTAATCCTAAGGCTAGCATAAGAATAAAACCAAAGGCCCCGTACACAATTGATGGGATTCCCCATAATACGTCCAGAGACAGACGCACATATCTGCCCCAATTGGATTTTCCCAGGTAAGTCTTTAGGTAAAGCGCGATTGGCAGGCTGAGCAGTAGCGCCAGCAAGGTGCCTCCGCTAGCCAGATATAACGAGCCGATGATGGCATTTAAGACGCCACCTTCTTTTCCCATATAGAAACCGCCCTTGGGTGTTTTGCTGACCATGTCCCAATTAAGGGCAGGCAGACCTTTGCTGACCACTGCCCATAGGATCAGTCCCAGGCAGCCGGCGACGATAAAAAATGAGACCAGCATCAAGGCCTTCATAAAGGCTTCCACAATGCGGCGCCTTTGCCAACGTTTCTTCATGCCTGTCTCCTTTCGAGCATGCGTTGAAGCACGACGGTCGATAAAATATTAAAGATTAGGATCACCACCAGCAAAACTAGGGCGGCACACAGCAATGCCGAATCATATAGTGGGATGGACATCATGTCACCGTAATTGTTGGCGATCAGTGCTGGCAAAGGATAGGCAGCATCGAAGATTGAATGTGGCACCTTTGGCACGTTTCCGACGACCATCAATACCGCGATTGTTTCGCCAACTGCGCGGGATGCGCCAAGCACAATGGCCGCAACGATACCGGGTAATACACGCGGTATAACAACGTAGCGGATAGTTTCCCATTGGGTGGCGCCTATGGCCAGGGAAGCATGGCGTAAATCGTTTGGTACGGTGGTAAATACTTCATAAACCACTGAAATCACCAATGGGGCAATCATTACTGCCAATACGATGCCAGCCGAGAGGATGCTGAATCCGGTTGGTTGATTAACCGCCAGAAATGGGATACTGTTCAGCCATTGTTTGAAAAATGGCGCGACAACTTTATCTACAAAAGGCACGATCGCCAGTAGTCCCCAGACACCATAGACCACAGGTGGTATGGCTGCCAGCAGATCTAACACAGGCTTGGCAATTGAGCGCGTTATGGAATGGGAATATTCCGAAAGGTAAAGAGCGACCAGCAAACACGGCGGTACTGCCAATACAACCCCCACCGTGGTAACCCAAAATGTCCCGGTAATAAATGGCCAGAAACCAAACAAACCAGTATTCGGTTTCCAGACACTTCCGAAGAAAAGGTCTTTGAGAGGGTAACTGCTTAAAATTGGCCACGAACGAACCAGAAGCCCAAGCGTCACTGCCGAAATCAGGAAAAGTGGAAAGACCGTGACCACCGAAAAAGTCTTTTGAGCGATTTGGTCGTGCCAGTTTCTGGTAACGGCAGAAGGCCGGCGTTGCCGGCCCTCTGATTGCGTATTCTGTTTTGACGAAAAGTTTTGATTTTGATGGTTCATTTAATCTTTGCCAAGGATTCGGCCTTTTGTTCGGGCGTTAGTTGCACGTACCCGGCCTGGTCAAGGTACTGCTGCCCATCCGTTAATATCCACTCGATAAACAATTTTACCAGACCCACAGGTTTTCCTTTGGTGACAAGATTTTCAAAGCGAGCCGGGGGTGAAGGGTATTTACCTGAGGAAACTGCACTGACCGCTTCATCCTTGGTTTTGAAATACTCACCATCAGACTTACCGTTTTTGTCGATGTCAATCGGCGGAACAGCTACGCCTGTGATAATGTCGCCCGTGCTGAGATCGAAGACGCTGTTAAGGTTGCTGTAACCTATTCCGAGTGGATCCTTGATTACGGTATCCACCAGGGCAGGTTCACCATTCACACCAATGCCCTTGATATCGTCCTGGACTTTGCCGCCAGAAAACTTGGCCCACATTTCAGCTGCGCCAGCAGAATCTGAGCGAGTGTAAACATTGATTTCATCTTTGATCTCAGGCTTGCCAACAACTTCACCCCAGGTCTTGATCTCGCCAGTGATGAAAATTTTGTTGAAAGTTGCCTGGCTGATACCTTGGGAGATAATGTCGGCCAGAACCGGGTTGTCGGCACTCACGATGGGGAAAACAGCATCTTTAGTGACAGAAACCCAGTAGGCGCCCTGTGAGGCTTCTTCGTCTTTGATGGAACGTGAAACCATGCCGATATCCACTGCGCCTGCGAGAGCATCGGTCATACCCTTACCAGCCCCCCCACCCTGAACATCAAACTGAACATCCGGATGCAGCTTCTGGAATTCTTCCGCCCAAACCGTCATCATTGGGTAAAGCGCGAATGCGCCGGAAACTCCAATGGTACCTTTGAGAGCCTCAGCGGTCACGGGTTCAACGCCAGCAGCTGGTACCGGAGCGGCAGTTGCACAAGCGCTCAGGATCAATGAAATTGCAGTCAGGGTTGAAACAAGCATAAGATATATATTTTTCATTTTTTCTCCGATATGTTTTATTTGCCACAAAGCCTATTGTATTAGTAGGTTATGCGGCCTAAAAATTCGCCTTTTTCAAGGCGTATTTTTCTGGTGAGTTGAAGAGCCGGTGGCCGATTTGCTCGTGAATTATGGACTGTTCGGCCAAAGTATTTCTGTCGGCTGGACTGAACTGGAAAATTGCTGATCGTGTTGCTGAGATGACACCATCACCAAATACTGAGCTCACAGAATTGTATGCCAAGTGGTGTCTGGCAAGGAAAACCAGTATAGTGTTCCCTGAGGCCGAACCTGCTGGGTTTGGCGGTTGAATTTTTCCAAAGCACACTAACTCAATAGGTATTATTGACTTAGTGTATCATTATTTTCTGATTTGTCAATATTCAATGACTGAATATTGACAATATTGGCTGGAATGGACCGTAAGTTAACTTGACCAGCACAGCTCCTCACGGTAGAATAAACCCCGCGCGGGCATAGCATAGTGGTAGTGCGGTAGCCTTCCAAGCTACTTAGACGGGTTCGATTCCCGTTGCCCGCTCTGGATTAGGAAAGGTTGCAAGTTGATGGTTGCAAGACTTTCAACCTGCCACCTTTTTTCTTTCAAGGGCCCGTGGCGCAGTGGTTAGCGCAGGGGACTCATAATCTCTTGGTCGCTGGTTCGACTCCAGCCGGGCCCACCATATAGAGCGGTACGAAAGTCCAT
>CAINXK010000123.1 GCA_903854805.1 uncultured Anaerolineae bacterium | reverse complement strand
TTGTTTCGTAATAATCCCCAGCTTATGCCGTCCCAATCTTTACCAAGCTTTGCCAAAAGTTTAATCAGCAAAACGAATCAGATTCGTTTGTTTTACATGGTGCTACGGAAAACTGAGTCGACCATCACTAAAACCGATTCCAGCGAGGCGGCCAGAAAGGGTTTTTGTTAGACGATGTGTCCAAGCAGTGCCGTGACCCTGACCTGTTCCTGCTTGGGTTCCAGCACCAGGCTGCTGGCTTGGGCTTTTTCTTTCTAATGTGGCGAATAGTTTTATCTGCTGGATCATCGCCCAACCTCCTTTGTCTGGTTGATCTAGATGGGGTAACCCGAGGGCTGCAGCGGAACACAGTAACCAGGCGCGGCGCACGGGCGGCAGAGACTCATCCCGTCGATAAAGCGCGGCAAACACCTCGTGGTCACGCAGGGCTTGTTCGATAAGCGCAGGGTCGTCACGCGAAGCGGTAGTTCCATCAGGTATTTTGGTCATCATCTACAAGTATATCGGGCGATATGTGGAAAAGTTACACCTTTCCCCCGATAAGACTAATTATCCATTGTTCACTTGCCAGCCGGTGGAGACCAGGTCAGTGTCCACGGACCGGAAAACTGGACAATCACATGCGACATAAGAGAAAAAATCAGGTTACCGGCAGGCAGCGCCCCATCAAATGTTCTGGTTTCTCCGTAAACGACATTCCGAGGTCTGTTAAAAACTTCCCCGGTCCCGCCTGTGACCACTACATCCGCAGGAAGACCAAAATCAAACGACACGCTTTCTGGCATCAATCCGGCAGAATGGAAATGGATGGAATAACCTTTTTCCCGCGCGGTGATATCGTCAATTACCATATCATACCCACCCAGCTTGACTGCGCGATTAATCGGCCACTTTTGGCCTGCTTGCGGATTTTGCCCCACATCCACCGAAAATTCAAGCCTGTCTTCCTGATGAATGGGCGCGCTGTTTAGGATCAAGGTCAGCGGAGCATTGACAGGTTTGGGAATTTCATAGACCCAATACCAAACGTCTGCCAACTCGGTTGCGGGGCGGATATCAACACGCGCCTTGAAATCGATTGTTTCTCCGTGCGAGTCTGTGATTTGTTTGTCGAAGTTATACTCATCCATCGCAGGTGAACTGAGCGCCAATGCGCCAGGTAAGCTGCCTGCGTTGGCAAAGTTTCCGATCAAGAGATAGGAGTTTTCCAACTCAAAGACCTTATCCAGGTGCAAGCCTGACCCCTTTGGGACTGTGACAGGCGTGTCAGGGAATGAAGACGGACGGGGTTCCGGGCTGACTGTTTCGGTTTGCCCGGGGGCTGGCAGGCTGGGCTTGCTTACCAGAGTGGGCGCGGATGCTGCATATGTCGCCCCAATTTCCACAGCTGGGGTTATAAAATCAGCAGGGCCAGGCACAAGCACCAATTCTATGGCTGGCATCTGGCAAGGTGAAAGGATAATCACGCTCCTGGCTGCCGCGGGCAAGGACGGAAAGGTATAGTTGGTTCTGAAACTCATCGATTCACCGTTCTGAGATTCCATCGCGCCACCCCCACCGCTCAGGAAATCCAATCGGGTGCCATCCTGTAATTGTAAAACAGGCGGTTCGGTGCAAAGCGGAAAGCCGGATTTGACCGGCGAAATGCCATCCACCTGGTACGCGACAAACGTGCGGCTGGAGTCTGCCACAACCTGTTTCACAGTGAAGCTCAATCCATTTTGCCTGACCGTCACTGGCTCTGCCAGCGTGAGTATTGGCTTGCCCAATTCTACAAGTCCTACGCCAGGAATGTACCCGAGCGAGCGGCCAATGGCATAAGCCACACCGGTCAGCAAGCCGAGAGCCAATAAAACGAGCACAATTAACAGCCCCGGGCGGGCGCGCAAGATTTGCATGAAGGAGTTCCTTTTTGTCCATAGGGGAAAATGGGATTTTGCATCAGGCAAGGGCAAGGCCGTTTGGCTCACCCAACGCGAATGGATGCCGATTCTGGGTGCGAGTTCCGAGCCAAAATCCATCCCTTTGAGCAGGTTGGCGATTTGTAAGGCGGATTCATCCTGGGAGCTGGTAACGACCGTGTTAATTTGTCCGGAATGGATGCCAAGCAGTTGGTCAAGGCGCAGGGAAAATTGCTTCATCTGATTATTCATGGCGCGCCTCCGTGGGGGCGTTGAGCAGGGTGCGCAGGTTTAAGAGAGAGCGATAAAGGATAACCCCCACGTTGCTTTCGGTCAGGTTGGTAAGTTCAGCGATCTGGCGGTTCGTTAGTAGCCCGCCAAATTTGAATGCCACAATTTCACGGGAACGGTCATCCAATAGTTGCAAGGCAAGCAGGATCTGGGCCTTATCCTGCGCAAGGATGATGGTTTGCTCCAAAGGCAGATCGTCCGGGATGGGCAGGTCATCATCAAGATCAACAAACCCATGCGCATTTTCTGCTTTCCAGTGGTTAATGGCAATGTTATGAGCAATGGCAAATAACCAGGTCTGGATTTGCGCCCGGCGCGGATCGTATGTACCAATATGCAGCAACGCTCGCTCAAAAGTTGTTGAGGCAAGATCATTGGCAGTGTCTACATCCGCGCCGCGAAAGCGAAAATAGCGGAAAATGGCCGGGTAATACTTGTCAAAGGCTTCGGCGAGCGTGACAGACCTGGGCCGAAATAGAGGCTGCAAAGAATTCTCCTGTGAGGGTTTCTATCTATTTATACAACCCCAGGGCGATTGTATTACAGGATTATTGCTTAATTTTCAAAACGCCTGATTTATTGTAAGCCAACTCGATAGCATCACTATCAATAGTTCCGAAATGGTGTCGCGCATAGAACTACATCTGTGCGTGCCTGAACCAATGTCATGCCAGCAGAGAGCTGCCGGTCAGCAACCCTGGACGTAGTTTCGAACGAGGATAATTTTTAATAAACCCTCCAAATAGGGGATTATTCCTTGTCGATGGTAAGCGTCCAGCCGAATTCAATCCTGTCATGCCTGAAATCGCGACCGCCAAAATGTGCGTACTTATCAAGGCCGCGATCAACTATTTTGACCAAAATGTTGTGCTCGAAATGGGTGGTAAGGGCTTAAAAATAAAAAATGCCCAACACATGGCACTCTTTTGGGTACAAAAACAACAAAAAGACACATAAAACAAGAACTCCC
>CAINXK010000122.1 GCA_903854805.1 uncultured Anaerolineae bacterium | reverse complement strand
TACCACGATGAAGAAAAATTGCTTTCGAACACCAATCTGATGGGTGATTACTACAAGAATCTGCTGCCCGATAAGATGCGTCTCGACCGCCTGTATATTCGTTTCCACTCTTTCTTTTCAGATATCGACATCATCTTCTGGACTCTGGCCATCCTGGTTCCACGTATCGCAAAAACCCACATTCCAGAAGGAAACATTTTTGCAGGGCCATTTACCATCTTCATCCGGCAGTATTTGAGTTGGTTCACGCTCGATCTGCTGACAGCTCTGACCGCAGTGGCGGGCACCAGCATCCTATGGCGACTGAGTGCCCCCCTGAATTGGGAGATTCAAAACCTTTCTGTGCTTGGATTAACGGTGGCCCTGATCTTCAGTTTCAGTAACTACAGTTTAAAGATCAATAAAGTGGTCTGGCCCAAGGCTCATTTTGAAGATGCATTTGGGCTGGTGCTCTCCTGCGGGTTTGTTTTTGGCAACCTGCTGCTGTTGAATTTTTTTCAGGCGCGTTACCAATGGCTGCCTTTTCCGGCGCTTCCGCCTCTGATGTTGCTGACGGCCGGACTCCTGGCTGCAATTGGGTTCCTGGCAGTGCGTTTCCGGTTGCGTTTGGTGACTGCCATCGCAAAAAGCTGGCTTTTCTGGCGGAAGGATGATGTCAAGGTCGGTGAACGCATGATCATAGTCGGGCTGGGTGAAGGTACGCAGATTGCCAGCTGGTTGATCAATCAGCGCATATTCCGTACCGCCTTTTCCGTGATTGGCGTGGTCGACCATTTTGACCCCACCAACTACGGTTTAAAGGTCGATCGTCTTTGGATGCTGGGCGGTATTAATGACTTACCCACCTTGCTGAAGAAACATGATGTTGGAGCAATTCTCTACACCCTGCCATCCGATGCACCTGAAATTGAATATCTATTGGCGCTGCAAAAGAATATTCCCTTCCGCATTATTTTCTTGAAGGAATTGATGCAAATCGTCGACCAACAGGTTACTAAACCAATAGGCAGCAGTGATTTCCCTATCTGGTTGGAGGAAAGGCTGGCATTCAACGCCCTGCACGATAACCTGACTGAGCTCCCTAACTGGACGCTTTTTCAAGACCGTCTGCGACACTCTCTGGCGCTTTCAAAAAGAAACCAGGCCCAGCGCGGTTTTATGTTTGTGGAATTGGAAGGCCTTCATCAAGTAAAGGATGATATTGCGCGCAATGCCCTGCTCAAGGAGGTTGCCCTGCGCCTGAACCGCACCAAGCGCGAGGTTGACAGTCTGGCCCGCTTTTCCGAGCACAGTTTTGCCTTGCTGATTGAAAACGTCCCCGAAAGACCTCAGATAGACCTTGTCATCCAAAGAGTCTCGGACGCCCTTTCCCAACCTTTTGAAATTAAAGGACAGGAAATCAAAGTCAAACCTCTGATTCATATGGGAATTTGTAAAGGTGGATGCGAAGCGGCTCAAAACCCGACTTGGATGAATATCCAACAGTGCAACCGTTGTGTCCATTCCGACCCAATCTGGTCTGATCGAAAACCTGCCCTTCAGACCGCCACTATTGAAGAATAAATCAAGAGACTATCAATGAACAAATCAGAATGGCATATTCCTTCTTCCCAACTTCCAACCGCCAACCATCTGCGCTCAGGGTACTGGCCGGGGAAATCGGTATTGGTGACTGGCGCCGGTGGTTTTATTGGAAGCTGTCTTGTCGAGCGACTGGTGGCTGAGGGTGCCAAAGTGCGCGCCTTTGTGCGCTACAACTCACGAGGTGAGGCCGGCTTGTTGCGCCTGGTTCCAAAGGAGACCTTGCAAAAAATCCAGATTGTTGCCGGCGACATCCGCGACCCAGAGGCCATTCGCGAGGCTGTCGAAGGACAGCAGATCGTTTTCCACCTTGGCGCTCTCATTTCCATTCCGTATTCCTACCTGCACCCACACGAAGTGGCCGAGGTCAATTTGATGGGCAGCCTGAACGTCTTCAACGCCTGCCGGCAGCATAAAGTGACTCGCGTGATCCATACATCTACAAGTGAAGTTTATGGCACCGCCCTGCGCGTCCCGATCGATGAAACCCACCCACTTCAGGGACAGTCGCCCTACTCTGCCAGCAAAATTGGCGCCGATAAGCTGGCCGAAAGTTTCCACTGCGCCTACAACCTGCCAGTTGTGACGGTGCGTCCTTTTAACACCTTCGGCCCGCGACAATCGGCCCGTGCAGTCATTCCCGCCACCATCACCCAGGCCCTGGCCCAACCCGTCATCCGCCTCGGCAACCTTGAAACCACCCGTGATTTTACCTACGTCGAAGATACAGTCGATGGCTTCATCAAGGCTGCTGAAGCACCCGGCGTGGAAGGTCAGACCATCAACCTGGGCACAGGCTCGGAGATCAAGATTGGTGCCCTGGTCGAAAAAATTATTCAAATCACCGGTAGTTCAGCCCGCATCGAGGTCGAACCCGCCCGCTTGAGACCGGCCGATTCAGAAGTTCAACGGCTGCTCTCCAATAATTCACTGGCACGC
>CAINXK010000121.1 GCA_903854805.1 uncultured Anaerolineae bacterium | reverse complement strand
GTAGCCTACGGCCTGGTAGACCAGGTATTACAAGTTCCCGAAAAGAAGTAAACCCGAATTTAAAAAAAGTGCGTGGCAGATGCCCAAAAGCGTCGCCATGCACTTTTTTTGTTTATAATAGATATTGTGTTATCCAAAAACATTGTTCTCGAAACGGGAGACCGCCCAATTGATCCATCCATCCACATTCTCTATTGTCGCATACGATAATCAAAATCAGACCTGGGGTATCGCTGTCGCATCGAAATTCCCGGCCGCCGGTGCGGTTGTCCCCTGGGCATTAGCTGGCAGAGGTGCGATAGCCACACAGGCTTTTGCCAACACATCCTTCGGCCCAAACGGCCTCGAGCTGCTGGGCCAAGGGCTAAGCGCTGAAAAAACACTTGCGCAGCTATTGGAATCAGATGAGGGCCGAGAAGCGCGCCAGGTTGGGATTGTCGATTCAGAGGGCCGCGCCGCAACATTTACGGGAAAAGAATGCACAGATTGGGCTGGCGGGGTGTCTGGTCCGGGTTATGCTATTCAGGGCAACACCTTGTCGAATGATCAAGTTGTCCCTGCCATGCAGGCCGCTTTTTTGAGCCTGGATGGTAATATTATCGACCGGTTACAGGCGGCGTTACTGGCTGGCGACCGGGCTGGTGGAGATAAACGCGGCCGGCAGAGCGCTGCTCTGCTCGTGGTCAAAGACCAGGGCGGTTATGGCGGTTATAATGACCGCATGCTCGATTATCGGGTAGATGATGATTCGGACCCGGTTAGTAAACTGGGTGAACTGATATACCTGCACCGGCTCCATTTTGGTAAAAGTCCCACAAATGAACGTATCCAATTGCAAGGCGCACAGCTGCTTGCAATTCAAAAAATAATGAACCAACTTGGTTATCTAAAAATACCGTCCAGTGGCAGCTACGATCTTGCAACCCGGGAAGCCTTAAGGTCTTTTACTGGCAACGAAAACTTTGAAGAACGCTGTGACCCGAGCGCCGGATGGATCGACGCCCCTATTTATGACTATCTACTTGGAAAGTTTGGAAAATGACATTGATCCCATCAACCACCAAAGGTCTGATCCTGGACATGGACGGCGTACTGTGGACAGATTCTGCGCCGATCGGCAATCTTGCCTCCATTTTTTCTCGCATTAAAGAGTTGGGACTGGGTGTGGCAATGGCCACAAATAACTCATCTCGAACAGTTAACCAATATGTCCAGCGGCTTCTCGAATTCGGAGTGAGCGTTGAGCCATGGCAGGTAATCACATCATCCCTGGCCGTGGCCGATATGATGGCGCGCCAACTGCCCGCTGGCGCCCCGATTTTCGCGATTGGGGAACAGGGTCTGCAGGACGCCATGCGAGAAACTGGCTTCGAGTTATTATCTATTGAGCAAGCCGAAAGAGCCGAGGCTGTCGTGATTGGGATTGATAGGGGCATCAGCTTCGACAAGATGCGCGAAGCCACACTACTGGTAAGGGCAGGGAAACCATTTTTTGCCACCAATCCCGATCGGACTTTTCCCACTCCGCGTGGGCAGATACCAGGGGCTGGCGCATGGATTTCAGTCATCGTGACCGCCACAGATATCCAGCCGATCTATGCTGGGAAGCCATTTCCCTATATTCTTGAATTGGCTTTAGAGCGGCTTAAAACACCTCGGGATGCCACCTTCGTAGTTGGCGACCGACTCGAAACCGATATCGCCGGAGGTCAGGCGATTGGTTGTCCAACCGCACTGGTACTTTCTGGAGTCAGCACAATTGAACAAGCTCAAAGCTGGACTCCGGCCGTGGATATTATTACTGACGATTTAGCCAGCCTGGTGGGTGCCAACCACTAAGCACGCCTGAAAACCCAGGCTGTCACAAACACAAATTTTGCGATGACTTATCCCGGACTGGGTTGAAAAACCCAACCTGAAAGGTCATTCATCCCTACGGGAAATTGGGCCATTCATCCCAAAACCCGCTCCAAAGAATTACCCTTTGCACAAATGGTCTGACATGCTTATCTATGATCTCGAGTTTTCTGAACTTAGCAATATTTTAACAACCTGGGGTCAACCTGTTTTTCGAGCCAGACAGATTTGGACCGGACTCTATAAAAATTTCTGGCAATCCCCCGATGAATTTACCGACCTTCCGAAGGAATTGCGTGACAGGCTGGCTGAAAATTTTCGTTTTGATATTCTAACGCCATCCCTCAAACTTGATTCATCAGATGGGCTGACACGGAAAACACTCTTCAAATTACAGGATGGACGCCAGATCGAGACCGTCCTGATGCGTTATGACCGCCGCCGGACGATATGCATTTCCACACAAGTGGGCTGCGCCATGGGCTGCACATTCTGCGCCACGGGTCAAATGGGCTTCACAAGGCATCTTTCCAGCGGTGAGATTATTGCCCAGGTAATGTATTTTGCGCATGTGCTGCAGGCCGAGAATGATGTGGTAACCAATATTGTTTTGATGGGCATGGGCGAACCCTTTCATAACTACGACAATACGATGGCAGCCATTGACCGCTTGAATGACCCGGATGGCTATAATTTTGGAGCTCGCCGGTTTACGATATCCACTTCCGGGCTGGCGCCTGCCATCCGTCAGTTTGCATCTGAAAAACGGCAGGTAAATCTGGCGGTATCCCTGCATGCGGCTGAAGATGCCCTGCGTTTGAGCATGATGCCAGTCAATAAGAAGTATGATCTGGAAGAATTAATCCAGGCTTGCCGGGAATACGTCGAAACAACCGGTCGACGGATTACGTTTGAATGGGCATTAATCAATGGGGTCAATGACACACCCGAACAGGCCAGAAAATTGGCTAGCCTGTTAAAAGGCCTGATCTGCCATGTCAACGCCATTCCTTTGAACCCAACGACTGGTTTTGAAGGAAAAGCCACCACCCGCGAAAGGGCGGATGCCTTCAAGCAAATCCTTGAACAAAATGGTATTCCCTGTACCATCCGAATTCGCAGAGGTATTGATATTCAAGCCGGATGTGGTCAACTCGCATCACGTCAGGCCAACACTAAATGAATTTATTCGGCGGAAAATGAGCAACATGAATATATTTAGAGCCTGCCGGCATCTCAAACTTAGCGTGGATTTCGAGAAATAACCGGAATAACGATATCAAATGCAAAATAAGGCGCCAGTCCCTATACCCACTACAAATATGATGGGGAAACGAATTCCGATTATTCTCGCCGGAGTAGTTGCCGGCACGATCAGTCTTTACGTGCTTGCGAGTTTAAAATATTATCGGATTGGCTTTCCACTCGATGACGCCTGGATTCACCAGACTTACGCGCGCAGCCTTGCCCAAGCAGGACGCTGGGAGTTTTTTCCAGGACAGCCTTCAGCGGGTGGGTCGACTTCACCACTCTGGTCATTTCTGCTGGCAATCGGCCATTTACTGGGGGTCAACCCGTATGTCTGGACCTTCCTGCTAGGCGCAATCTGTCTTTGGGGAACAGCAACCCTGGCAGAATGGACAGTCCGCCGGCGCATAAAGCTTTATCGTCCTAAATTTCCATGGGTAGGTATTTTATTTGCCTGTGAATGGCATCTCGTTTGGGCAGCCGTTTCTGGAATGGAAACCAGCCTGCATATTTTTTTAATGACGTTATTTTTTGCATGCCTGTTAAATCCAAAACAAAACAAGGTAATCCTAGGGCTAATCGTCGGGCTAAGCGCCTGGGTACGGCCAGACGGAATGACCTTATTGATCCCATTATTTCTTGCCATTATTCTGTCGAAACTGCCATTGAAAGATCGGGGAACTGACATTCTCAAGGCCGGGCTTGGGTTTACGCTTCTGGTTGGATTTTATTTATTGTTCAACCTGGTATTGGTTGGAACTCCCATGCCGAATACTTATTATGCCAAGCAAACCGAATATGCGGCTTTGCAACAGTTACCTTTATATCTGCGCTATTATCAACAAATCCTTCAGCCTCTGACGGGTGTCGGGATCATGCTCTTGCCTGCTGCCATTTTTTATGGCTACAGTGCCATTAAAAAGCATGATTGGGCTATAATATCAAGCTATTTGTGGCTGATTTTGTTTCCTGGTTTGTATGCCTTCAGCCTGCCAGTCACGTACCAACACGGTCGCTACGGAATGCCCGCGATCCCAGTGTTTATGCTTTTGAGCAGCCTGGCAGGCGCAGATTTTTTATCACAGGCGGCCCGGCCAAAAATCAGACCGTTCCAAATCGTCTGGGTACTCTCAGCCAGCTTACTATGCGTAGCTTTCTTTATCATTGGCGCATGGACATACGCCAGGGATGTTGCCATCATTGAAAGCGAAATGGTTAATACAGCCCAATGGGTGGCGGAGAACGTACCCGGCGATGAATTAATTGCTGCGCATGATATTGGAGCACTTGGATACTTTGGTTCGCATCAATTAATCGACCTTGCTGGTCTAATATCGCCAGAAATAATTCCTTTTATGCGGGATCAGGGTCAACTTGCAGCTTTTTTGAATAACAAGCATGTTCGTTACCTGGTAGCTTTCCCAAATTGGTACCCTGATTTAATTTCAGGAAAAACACAGGTTTTTACGAGCGCATCAGTATTTAGTCGGGCTTACGGCAGCGAAAATATGGCAGTCTATCGCTGGAAATAATCACATTAAACCAGGGATTATCCAATTATGATCAACAATTCACCCAATTAAATCAATTCATTTTGCAGGGTCATCAGCTTACACTACAAAGCGGATTTGTTTTTCAGCCGCTTGTCAGAAAATTCAGTTTGAAGTATAAGTCACGCATCCAATCCCAGAGAGCCTATATTTATGAACGACGAAAAACGAAACTGGTTAGACCACACGCCCATTTCCACCCTTCCCTGGCTGACAGTTGAAGTGTTAATTTTCGGCTTGATCATGTTAGCCGCCGTTGCGTCCCGTTTTTACAACCTGGGCGCACGCGCCATGAGTCATGATGAAAGTTTGCACACATACTTTTCATATTTGCTTTATAAAGGGCAGGGATACCAGCATAACCCGATGATGCATGGGCCATTACAATTCCACCTGATTGCCCTTTCTTATTTCATGTTTGGCGCCAGCGACTTTGTGGCCCGCATCCCAGCCGCAACTTTCAGTGTCCTGGCTATCGCGGCCATTTGGATTTGGCGCCGGTATCTTGGACGCGCCGGGGCATTAGCCGCGGCAGTGATGGCGCTCATTTCGCCGTTCCTGCTCTATTATGGACGCTATACACGCGAAGATTCTTATGTAGCCGTATCCTTATTTGTTTTGCTTTACAGTGTCCTTCGTTATTTTGAAACCGGAAAAGCAAAATATATTTATTTAATCGCTGGTTCCCTGGTCATCCATTACCTGACCAAGGAAACCTCGTTTATTTATACCGCCCAACTATTGATCTATCTCGCAGTTTACTTCCTGGTCCGGGTCTTACAAAAACCCTGGATCGGTGGACAGAAAAATTATCGCGGCTTTTTGACGACATTACTACTTGGGATGATGTTATTAGGCGCAACCGGCTACCTGGCGATCTCAGCAAAAAAAGCAGGCGATTTAAGCGGAGAACAGACAGCCGCACCGGCCATCCCAAGTGCTACGACCGCACTATTACCTCATGATACTGCCAGCCTCACGCCCATGATCATGCTCGGGGGCCTGGCCGTTCTGGCATTGGCCGCCGCCATCTTTTTTCTCATCCGCGGATTTAGCCTTGAAAATATCCGCAAAGAAAGATCTTTTGACCTATTGATGGTTTTTGGAACCATCGTCCTGCCACAGCTCTCCGCGTTTCCGGTTTATATCCTTGGTTGGGACCCACTCGATTATTCATCTGCCGGGCTAATTCGCACCGGAGCATTCATGGGGCCGATTGTCCTGATAACAATTGCGATCGGTATGTGGTGGAACCGTGATATCTGGTGGAAGATGGCCCTGATATTTTGGGCACCTTTCATCCTGCTCTATACCACTGTTTTCACAAATGGCGCCGGATTCTTTACCGGCTCAGTGGGCTCTTTAGGCTACTGGTTGCAGCAGCAAGGTGTTCAACGCGGTTCGCAACCCTGGTACTATTATGTCCTGATCACCATCCCAATCTACGAATTTTTACCAGCTTGCGCCTGCATTCTTGCGGGTTTTCTAAGTTTACGCAGACAAACCAACGATGAAAACCCAATCCAGGCTGATGATGAGGTGGATACTCGCACCAACTTGCTCAGTTTGCTTGGCTGGTGGACGATCACAAGCATCGCTGCCTTTACAATCGCCGGCGAAAAGATGCCCTGGTTAACATTCCATATGTCCCTGCCTATGGTTCTATGGGGAGGCTGGGCGATTGGGAGCCTGATTGACCGGATCGACTGGAAAGAATTGCAGCGCCGCAATGCCTTGCTTGTTCTTGCATTGCTGGCAATCTTCACCTTAAGCATTGTTGGAATTTTAATTGCATTATTGGGTAGCCCACGGCCCTTCGAAGGGCAGGAGCTGACCCAGCTGCAAGCAACCACCAGTTTTATTTTCGCAATTCTGGGCGCCGTGGCCAGTTTATTTGGGCTAACCCGTTTGCTCAATGATTGGGATTACAAACAATCCATTTACTTAAACGTACTGGTATTTTTTGGTATCCTGGCCGTATTAACTATACGCGCTTCTTATCGTGCCAATTACTTGAAGTTTGACAGCGCCCAGGAATATCTCGTCTATGCCCACAGTTTCAGCGGTGTGAAAGATGTTCTCCGACAGGTTGATGATCTTTCCGAAAAGACGGTCGGCGGAAAAGATATTGTCGTAGCGTACGATGACGACACTTCCTGGCCTATGTCGTGGTATATGCGCGAATACCCAAATGCGCGTTTTTATGGCGCTCAACCTGACCGATCCTTGCGCGAAGTTCCGGCAATCATCGTCGGTGATAATAACTTTGCCAAAATCGAACCGATCGTCAGCGATAATTTTTATCGTTTCGATTACATCCGCATGGTCTGGCCAAATCAGGATTACTTTAACCTGGTCAGCACCCGGCCCGACCATGCTATCCCATTTGATGAGACCTATTCATGCACAGGCTTGTTATCAGGGCTCAAACTTCTGCCAAGATATGATTTTTCGCGCGTTTGCGGTGCTCTAAACGATCCACGCATGCGGACCGCCATTTTCGATATCTGGCTCAACCGGGATTACAAGCTTTACGGTGAAGTTACTAACAGTGTCGGCATTAACGAAAACACTTGGGATCCATCAGATAAAATGCGTCTGTATATCCGTAAGGATGTGGCTGATAAAATTTGGAATTACGGGATAAAAACAGTCCCTCAACCAAAAATTGATCCGTACGCCAATGGGGTGATTAACCTTCCCGCCAACTTTGTAATGGGAACTCTTGGCGCCGAACCAGGCCAGTTTAATTCGCCCCGCGGAATTGCCTTCGCGCCCGATGGTAGCTTGTATGTTGCGGATTCACGCAATCACCGCATCCAACATTTAAGCGCAGACGGAAAGGTGATCAAGATTTGGGGAACCTTCGCAGATCAATCCGCAGGGAATGCGCCCATCGGAACCTTCAACGAACCCTGGGGTGTGGCGGTTGGCCCGGACGGCAGCGTTTATGTCAGCGATACCTGGAACCATCGTGTGCAAAAATTCAGTCCGGATGGCACCCCGCTTAAAATGTGGGGAGTATTCGGCACGACAGAGACACCCGGAGCACTGTATGGTCCGCGAGGCATCACGGTGGACTCGCAAGGCAAGGTTTACGTTGCCGATACCGGCAATAAACGCATCGTGGTCTTTGATTCAAATGGCGCGATCCTAACCCAGTTTGGAACTGAAGGCTTTGATGCGGGCCAATTCAGCGAACCGGTAGACGTCAAAGTGGACGCAAGCGGGAAAGTCTACGTCACAGATACCTGGAACCAACGTGTACAGGTTCTGGATACGATCGATGGCATCAACTATTCATCGATCAGACAGTGGGCCATCTCGGGCTGGTCAAGCCAATCTCTTGATAATAAACCGTTCTTAACCGTTAGATCTGATGGGCATGTATTTGTGACGGACCCAGAGGGTTATCGTGTCATCGAATTCAACGGGGAAGGTCAGTTCGTGCAGCTTTGGGGACAATTTGGCACAGACGATGCCACTTTTGGTCTACCAAGCGGCATCGCCAGTGATCCCGGCGGGAATATCTGGATTACTGATGCAGGCAATAACCGGCTAATGCGCTTTAGCGTACCGGCAAAATAACCAACATGAAAATTTATCAGCCCGGTCTCAAAAACGAAACCGGGCTGATATTTGGGCCAGACGCTCGCCGTCTTTATAGGGATGGTATAATTCATTTCTGCAAAGACAGGGAATAACGCCCTAAACTCATCAGGGAGACAACCCGCATGAAACTCCACGAATATCAATCGAAACAGATTTTTTCCCGCTATGGGATTCCGATCCCAAAGGGAAGAATCGCGTCGACCGCAAGCGAAGCAGGACAAATCGCTGAAGAACTAGGTGGCCGCGTTGTGATTAAGGCGCAGGTGCTGGTCGGCGGAAGAGGTAAAGCTGGCGGCATCAAAGTGGCAAAAGATCCTGCGGAAGCAGAACAATTCGCCACTCAAATATTATCGATGGAAATCAAGGGTTTGCCAGTACGCAAAGTATTGGTTGACGAAGCTGCCTCGATACAACAAGAGATCTATCTTGGGATTACCAACGACCGGACTGCCAAGAAACCAGTTATCATGGCTTCTGCGGCCGGTGGTGTGGAAATTGAAGAGGTTGCCAAATCGGACCCAGGAAAGATCATCAAAGTTCATATCAACCCGTTGGTAGGAATTAAAGACTACCAGACACGAGATATTGCTGCCGGAATTGACCTGCCTCGCGAGTGTTGGAAATCTTTTGGAGAAATCCTAAAGAGCCTCTGGCAGGTTTACAATGACAACGACGCCACCCTGGCCGAAATCAACCCATTGATCATCGGTAAAGATAATAAATTGACGGCGCTTGATGGCAAAATGGTTATTGATGACAATGCCCTATTCCGTCATCCTGAACTTTCTGAAATGCGCGATACTGATGAGGATGCCCCATCTGAGATTGAAGCGCGCAAATATGGCTTGACTTTCATCAAGTTGGATGGAAATATTGGCTGCATGGTAAACGGCGCCGGTCTTGCGATGGCATCGATGGATATTCTCAAACTCTTTGGCGGCGACCCGGCCAATTTCTTGGATATCGGGGGTGGCGCAGGAGCGGATAAAGTGACCGCTGCAATGCGCATCATCCTGAGCGACACCAACGTAAAAGCCATCCTGTTCAACATCTTCGGTGGTATTACCCGTTGCGATGAAGTTGCAAAAGGTATTTTGACCGCGATTGCTGAAGTAAAACCCAAGGTGCCGATGGTTGTGCGCCTGGTGGGCACAAACGCCGCGGAAGGCCGGGCCATGCTGGCGAATGCAAATATGATCACCGCCGAAACCCTGGCTGACGCAGCCCAAAAAGCCGTCGCGGCAGCAAAAGGAGCCCAGTCATGAGCATTTTAGTAAACAAAGAAACTCGCCTGCTCGTACAGGGCATTACCGGTGGTGAAGGCTTATTCCACACCCGCCAGATGGTAGCTTACGGCACAAACGTGGTTGCCGGGGTAACCCCTGGCAAAGGTGGTGAATGGGTTGACGAGAGAATCCCTGTCTTTGACTCAGTCAAAATTGCGGTGGAAGCCAGTGGCGCAAATACCAGCATCATCTTCGTCCCGGCTCGATTTGCCGCAGACGCGATCTTTGAAGCTGCCGATGCGGGCATACCCTTCATTGTCTGCATTACCGAAGGTATCCCGGTCAGTGACATGATGCGGGTTCGCAATTATATTGATCAGAAGGGTGTGCGGCTGCTTGGGCCAAACTGCCCTGGCTTGTTGACCCCCGGAGAAGCCAAGGTAGGCATTATTCCGGGCGATATCGCCATCCCGGGTAATATTGGGATTGTCTCACGCTCAGGCACTTTGACCTATGAAGTGCTTTACGCCCTAAAACAGGTCGGTCTGGGTTCATCAACCACTGTTGGTATTGGTGGTGACCCGGTCAATGGCACCAATCATATTGATGTGTTGCAAATGTTTGAGGATGATCCTCACACCGATAAAGTTGTTATGATTGGAGAGATCGGCGGCTCAGACGAAGAAAGAGCAGCAGAATTCATTGCCACTAAAATGACCAAGCCGGTTGTCGGTTTCATCGCCGGGCAAACTGCGCCAGCTGGTAAACGCATGGGTCACGCTGGTGCCATCATCGAAGGTGGCTCTGGCAGTGCGGATGATAAGATTAAGGCACTGGAAAAAGCAGGTGTTAAGGTTGCGCGACACCCTGAAGAAATACCTTCGTTGTTGAGATAAATATCAACCAGGTATTTTGGCCTGGTTCCAAATTAATAAAAAATACAGGATGGGCAGGTCCAAGGACCTGCCCATCCTGTATAATAACAATACTGACTATCGGTGGCTGTCGATATATCTGACGGCTTCGCCAACAGATGTAATTTTCTGAGCATCGTCATCAGAGATTTCCGCGCCGAATTTGTCTTCAAAAGCCATGATCAATTCGACGAGGTCGAGTGAATCAGCCTCGAGTTCCTCACGGAAACGAGCTTCCATCGTGATCTTGCTTTCGTCAGCGCCGAGCAGATCGACGATAATTGCCTTAATCTCACCATAAGTATCAGCCATATATTCCTCCTGTAGGTAAATCTATTATTTAATTTGCAGGGGTCATTTTACCACCATGCTAGGTATCAATACACAGGAACACAGTACAATGACAAAAGTTGCGCCAATTACCACACGAAAAGATGATCACATCAAAATCAATTTAGAGCAGGATGTGCGCTCAGCGCAGACAAGCGGGCTTGAGAAGATTCAATTCATCCATGAAGCACTGCCCGAACTGGATCTGGATGAGGTCGATACCAGTTTGATGCTTTTCAATAAAGTGTTGCAAGCACCCATACTGGTTTCATCGATGACGGGCGGAACCCCGGATGCCGGGGTGATTAACTTCCGGCTGGCCGAAGCCGCCCAAATATGTGGGTTGGCCATGGGGGTTGGCAGTCAGCGTGCCGCGCTTGAACACCCCGAGCAGGTGGCATCTTTCCAGGTGCGCAAGGTCGCACCTGATATTCTCCTGTTCGCCAATCTTGGCGCAGTGCAGTTGAATTACGGTTACAGTGTGGACGATTGCCAGCGAGCGGTGGATATGATCGCTGCTGATGCTTTATATCTACACCTGAACCCTCTGCAGGAAGCAGTACAGGCTGGCGGAAATACGAACTGGAAGGATTTGGCGAAAAAAATCGAGGCTGTTTGTCGCAAATTAACCATACCCGTCATAGCCAAGGAAGTTGGCTGGGGCATTTCAGAAAAGACCGCCCGGCGGCTGAGCGAATGCGGGGTTGCAGCGATCGATGTTGCCGGAGCGGGGGGGACCAGCTGGTCGCAAGTCGAAATGTACCGCGCTCCAGATGAGTTCTTACGCAACCTGGCGGCAAGCTATGTTGGTTGGGGCATTCCAACCGTGGAATCGATTTTGAATGTAAAGCACGCCAGCCCTAGCATGCCAATTTTCGCAAGCGGTGGGATCAAAGACGGGTTGGATATCGCCAAATGTCTTGCTTTGGGTGCGCAATTGGGCGGTATGGCGGGACAATTTCTAAAAGCCGCCACCATTTCCACAGAAAATGCCGCACAACTCATGAATCTCACCCGCCGTCAGATCCAGGTTTCAATGTTTGCCGCCGGCGCTGGAAACATATCTGCCATCCAAAACATTCAACTACGCCACATTTGAGAATGATCGGAGTATTTTGAACCCCATTCTATGAAAATATAATCTGCTGCGCCAAAGTATTACATCACAAGGTGAGGCAGCTGGAATGGCAAAATCAGGATGATAAAGACCAAAAGAAAGATACCGCAAATAGATACTCGCCCACGAGAATCCACAACGGGGTTCTAGCTGGCGGGCAACTAATACAGCAGGTTGAAACACTGACAGGTTATAATCTCGTTTGCCCATCCTGAGTTCCAGAGGTTGAAACAATGACTGATCTGATCAAAATTATGCTTGCCGCGATCGAAACCGAGCTTCAGAAACAGGTTTCCCGCCTTAATGTGCCTCGCACCAAAAGCTTCCATGACATGCTGACTTACCATATGGGCTGGACCGGTGAAGGGGCAGGCCCTGAAGCCACCGGCAAACGCATCCGTCCCTTACTGGTGTTATTAACAGGTGCTGCAACAGGATCGGAACCAGGCAAACCAGCTGAAAACAGCTGGGAATCCGCCCTACCCGCCGCCGCCGCAGTTGAATTGATCCACAACTTTTCGCTGGTACACGATGATATTCAGGATAATTCAGAAAAACGCCGCGGACGTCCCACACTCTGGACAAAATGGGGTATCGCTCAGGCTATCAACGCTGGTGATGGATTATTTGTGCTGTCTAACCTTGCCACATTAGATCTAATCGACAAATATCCGGCTGAAACAGTTGTCAAGGCTTCCCAAATTCTGCAGAATACCAGCTTGGATCTGACAAGGGGACAGTATCTTGATATATCTTACGAAAAACGCACAGACCTGGGCGTGGATGATTACTGGCCAATGATCAGCGGAAAAACAGCTGCGCTGCTCTCTGGTTGTTGTGCCCTGGGCGCGCTCCTGGGTGGTGCAGATGAAGCCAGCATTGATGCTTACCGTTCATTTGGTCATTACCTGGGACTGGCTTTCCAAATACAGGATGATATACTCGGAATCTGGGGAAATGAGGCCATCACAGGAAAATCTGCCGCCAGTGACCTGCTCGAAGGCAAGAAATCGCTCCCAGTTTTGGTAGGGTTAGGTAAAAAAGGCAAATTCGCGAAACGCTGGGCACAAGGACCAATCCACCCTGATGAGGTTGAAGAAATGGCAAAACTGCTGGCAAGTGAGGGCGGTTATGCCTATACCCATGAGATGTCAAAACAGATGACTGATATGGCCATCAACAATCTGCGCGAAGCTGATCCGCAAGGGATTGCCGGAGAGGCGCTGATGAACCTGGCCGATAAACTGATCAGACGAGAGTCATAAAAGATATTCTGAGCCTATAAACTGCCCTAATAACGGCGAAGTAAAATATAAAATTGCAGGCTCATGATGGCATCCCAAAGTTTCATCTTTCTGCAAGGTAAAACACGTAACTTTCCAATTCGCCTGTAATAATCCGGATGGATATCCAGTATGAAAACCAACCAGCGTGTCACCATTTTACTCATAACATCCAACCAGACCACGCAAATTATGTTTGATGAGATTTTGAGTGGGACCGGATTTGGCATGGATTTTGCTGTATCTGGTGATGAAGGCGTACAAAAATGCCTGGACATGCTTCCATCAATCGTTGTCGTGGATAATAGCCCAACCAACAATGGCTTCGAGGTCTCGCGACGCTTACGTTCAAACCGGATACTGGATGGCACGCCGATCATAATGCTGGTTGACCGCGAAGCTGGGGATGCACGCGCAATCGGCCTGAGCTCCGGCGTGGATGACTTTCTGGATAAACCACTCGATGGTTTGCAAATTCTTGCCCGCCTGCGCAGTCTGAGCCGGTTTAACCGGGAACGCTACCTGGTAGCCGACCTGACCCGCTTTTCGTGGATGGTTGAAAATGCGCATGAAGGTTACTTGATGCTGGACAGATCTGGTGCCATCCACTATGCCAACGATCGCGCCATACATTTATTAAATATGCCGGATGATTTCTTCGGGCTCCCTTTTGTAAATGTAGTCGAAAGACAATACCTACCGAAGCCGCCGGAAACCTGGGCAAGCTGGTTGGAAGACCCTGCCCCCTGTTTTCTGATCCAACCTGAAAGCCCAACCGCGCGCGCAGTCTGGGTGGTACTTGAAGCCTTGGAACCGCCGGGTGGAGTGGAATATCAGCGTCTGGTACGCCTGCGAGATGTAACTGAACGCATGTCCATTTACCAGGATATGCGCCGTTTCCACACTGTAGTAGCCCATAAACTGCGTACCCCGATGTCCATGTTGATGATGAGTATGACAATCATCAAAAACCAGCTCGAAGTACTTTCGCCGGAAGAAATCAAGAATATGCTGGCATCTGCGATTAAAGGCACGGACCGCCTGGCAGAGGAGGTGCGCACCATTCTTTCTTATATTGATGCGCCGCTGGCTCTCAACCTGGGAACTGCCCTGACCCTCAGGGACCTTCCTGAATTAGTAAAATCCGTCTGCTCAAATTTAAAACTTACCAATGTATTATTTTCTATCCCTGAAATTTTGTATCCGAGCAGGATTGCGATGACCCCCGATGCGGTCGAAATCATCATACACGAGCTTTTTGAAAACGCCCGCAAATTCCATCCCAAGCATGAACCCCAAATTGAAGTCTCGGTTGGGCAAACAGAACCAGGTTTCATCCAGATGCGAATTTCAGATGATGGCGTATGCCTGTCTGTCGAACAATTGCAGTGGGCCTGGCTGCCGTACTTTCAGGGCGAGAAAGACTTTACCGGCGAAATCCCCGGACTCGGGCTCGGATTTCCGATGGTCGCCACTCTGGTATGGAAGTCTGGGGGCACAATAAACCTGCGCAACCGGATAAACGGTCCGGGTGTCATTATCGATATGAGAATTCCTTTGGAAAGCACCATGCGTAAAATAGAGCGCAATGCTGCTCCTTATGGGAGCTAAAGACAACCTGGAATTTCCATCAGCAAAAAAACCTGCGCAGCCATTTGCGGGCAAGTCAATCTCAAGGTGATGATGCGTGTGTTACAATTTGTCGACAATATTCATCCGATTTAGGAGTTACATTGAAACAACCTGTTATTCTATCCATTCTTGCCCACCCCGATGACGAATCCTTCGGAATGGGCGGCACGTTAGCCCTTTATGCCCAAAAAGGCTATGAAGTTTACCTGGTTTGCGCTACTCGCGGCGAGGTGGGTGATGTTGCTGCCGAACACATGCAAGGTTTTTCATCGATTGCAGAACTGCGCGAAAGCGAATTGCGCTGCGCTGCCAAACATCTTGGCTTAAAAAATGTTTATTTTCTCGATTACCGCGATTCTGGAATGCCCGGCTCTCCGGATAACCAACACCCAGATGCGCAGGTAGCACACTCGGTGGACGAAGTTGCTGGAAAAGTAGTCAGGTATATTCGGGAAACCAGGCCTGATATTATTTTGACCTTCGATCCGATCGGCGGCTACCGGCATCCTGACCATATTCACATTCACAATGCAACCGTATTGGCCTTTGAAAAGGCTGCAGATCCAGCCTTTCACCCAGAATCAGGTGCACCATTCCAACCTGAAAAGCTTTTCTTTCACACTTTTCCGCGCGGTTTCTTGAAACTGGCGGTTAAATTGATGCCCTTGTTTGGACAAAATCCGCGTAAATTTGGGCGCAATGGCGATATTGACATGAAATCGATTGCGGAAGTCAATTTTCCCACCCACGCAAAAATCGATATAAGCTCAGTCCAGAACATCAAAGCAGCCGCCAGCGCCTGTCACGCCTCCCAGGGTGGGGTCGGAATGAGGCGAGGTTTGATGGGTGTATTTATCAAACTATTTGGTGAATACGAGGAATATATGCAAGCGTATCCTGAGGTTCCAACCAATTGGAAGATTAAAAAAGACCTGCTGGCATAATTCTGATCCCAATCCAGACATTCCAGTACAAGGCAGGCACATTTCAGTTATCAAGCAGTCCCGGGGAAGGTTTCCCGGGACTGCTTGATAACTCTATTAACGTTGATAACGTTTACCAAAATCCCTAAAATACATATTTTCCGAATGCCGGTATCCAGGCTGAGATATTAATCTGCAGGTAATTATCTAAACTGCTTTCTGAGCCCACGCTATGACAGCCAATACTTCGGGCAGATCCATACCCAACTCCTTGAGTTTTTCAGGAGTTGGAATCCCATTAGCATCCCAGCCACGACGCCGGTAGACTGTGTCAACCAGCTGGTCATACTGTTCCTCGCGATATTTGCGAAGAACAGCCAGTTTTTCTTGAGTTTCCATTCCAGCAGGATCAATTCCGAGCAAACGTTTGAGCTGTTCATCATAACGCTCCGCACGCGATTCGTATTCAACCTGGGTCACCGGGCCCATTGCGCGGTAAGGCGGATAATCATGCTTTCGACCCACGCGTCCCATGCGCAGTGCAAATACTTTCTGGAAATTGTACACACGCTCAGACTGAGCCAATAAGTCATCCACAGTGGTTGGCTTTCCTGTCACGCCTTCGTGGATCCAGGTGTAGTTTTCGACATGCTCCTGCACCTTGGCGGGTTCAGCAGTCTGCTTGTTGTTTGCAGGAGAGATGTCATTCCACGGCAACTTACATAAACCATGCAGGCTAAACCAGGTGCGCCACATTGGAAAGTAGTGCAAAGCTTCGGCCTTGTCTTGAAAAGTGGGCAGCAAGTTGTGAATTTGATCCATAAAAATCAGCCAGGCTTCATCGTGCTGAGGACCTTTGGTAGCCAGGCCATAACCGCCCTGTTGGGCAATTGATTCCTTGGTCAGATATTCTGAAATCTCCATACCTTTGATTTCCATGCCGATATCCTGGAGGAAGACCGGGTCAGCAGCATATTCGCGCACAAAGTACGCCTTCATAAGGCGGACCCCCTGTCCAACGATCATGCCAAAACCAGTACCCCGAGCCATTTGATGGAGTAATTCCAGTGCAGCAGAACCGTTTCCGAAATTAAGTTCGAGCCCGCCAGTGTTTTCCGTGTTGATAATCCCAGCTTCGTAACATTCCATTGCAAACGCCACACAATTGGCAAAAGAAATACTATCCACGCCATAAGTATCACAATAAAAATTTAGCTCCAGCACCTTCTGAGGATCGAAATTACCGATATTCGATCCTAGTCCTGCGGCATTTTCGTATTCTGGTCCATCCACCAGGACGCATTCACCAGCATAAGGCCCAGTTTTAAGCGGAAAATGATCAACACCATGAGAACACGACATGCTGCAGCCCAGCCAACAACCATCCGGCAAACCCTGGGTGAATGCTTCTTTCCAAACTTTTGAGTCTATTTTGTACGTCTCCGGATGAGAACCAAACTTAAAATTGTGAGTCGGCAACAAATCGAAATGATCCATGATCTCAACAATATTCGCCGTTCCAACTTTGCGCATCTGGTTTTGTTTATCATCCAAATCGGCAATTTCTTTATTAATCCGCTGTCCAGCCTTTCGGACAAGCGCCATGTCCGCGACACCATTTTTATCACCACTCATGTCGCTATAGCGCACTACAATGCCTTTAATGCGTTTGTCGCGAAAAACACGCCCAGCCCCACCCCGGCCGGCTTGTTTGAAACGAGCCTCTTTGCGGCGGACATCATACCAGGTCGAATTGATCAGGGCATACCGAATATGCTCGGCTGCCATTCCAGCAGAAAGCACAGAAACAGAGCGTTTCCCCTTTTCATCGCCGCCATACCACCCGGTTAACAGGTTTGCAACCTGATGAGAATCTGCCAGCGCGGTCGGGGAAGACTCAATTGTTACCTTGCCATTATCGCCATCTATAAAAATAACCACATCTTCAGAAGCCTTGCCCTGAATCTCAAGCGCATCAAAACCAGAGAATTTCAAAAAAGGTGCGAAATATCCACCCACGTTGCTATCAATCACGTTATCGGTCAACGGGCTGAGTGTTACCAGCGTGGATTTTCCGCTGCCGGGGTAAGCCGTTATGCCACAGATGGGACCATTGGCGATAATCAGCTCATTTTGAGGATCATCCCATTTGGTCTCATGAGAGACAGCATCCCATAATAACTTGAGCGCAAATCCACGGCCACCGGTAAATAGGTCTTTCATTTGACTGGTAACCGGTTTTTCACAAATCAGATTATGGCTTAGATTGATGTAAAGGGTCCGGTTTGCATAACCCCGTTCAACAGGGCGCAGCTCATATATATATTCCCCAAGATGTGTCGAAGCAACAGAATCGGCAATTATAGTCATACTCAGATCTCCATTTTTCATTAAACAACCAAATAGTTGTTGCCAAAGGTTTCCTCCATTATGATTAGAATTTCTGGATTCGTCTACTGATTATCTTCCCCTTTTGATAGTGCAAAGAGGAACTATTTTGAACGCTTCTGCTTTGACGCCTTTCTGTTCCTACGCTATACTATATTTATCCAATGCTTGGCTTGGCCTGGTGCAAGACCTAATTCATGGACATTCAGACCGCTGAAACCATCAAACTCTTACAATATCAGGAGGTTTAATATGGCAGGTTTTAAACTCACATACGCAACAATGTACAATCCACCTGAAGAATTGCACGCAAATTTTGACGCTTCGCTGGCTAAACTAAAAGCCAATCTAGGCAAAGAACACGCCATGATCATAAATGGCAAAGATGTATTCGCAGAAGAGAAATTCGAAGACCGCACGCCAATCGACACCAGCGTTGTCCTGGCTATTATGCAGAAGGGCAATGAGAAACACGCTAAACAAGCCATGGCCGCCGCGCGCAAAGCCTTCCCAGGCTGGAGCCACACGCCCTGGCAGGAACGTATCAGATTGCTGCGTAAAGCCGCTGACCTGATCGACGAACGCCTGACCGACCTGGGGGTTGTGATGGCCATGGAAGTTGGCAAGAATCGGATGGAATCCATGGGAGACGTAGCCGAGACTGCGGACCTGATCCGTTACTCTTGCGACATGATGGAACAAAATGACGGCTTCATCAAACCGATGGGCAAGGACCCACTCCCCAATCACGACGTAACCAACCTATCTGTGCTCCGACCCTACGGTGTTTGGCTGGTCGTCAGCCCCTTCAACTTTCCCTTCGCACTGACCGGCGGTCCAGCCGGCGCAGCCCTGGCCGCAGGAAACACCATCGTGATGAAACCGGCTACTGATACGCCCTTCATTGTGCGCTTAATGGCAGAGTGCTTCCGCGATGCCGGTCTACCCGATGGGGTCGCCAACTTCGTCACCGGCCCAGGCCGCACGATTGGCTCAGCCCTGGTCAATAGCCCGGAAGTCGACGGGGTAACCTTCACCGGCTCATATGATGTGGGCATGAAGATGTTTCGGGATTTTGCCAATGGCAAATTTGTTCGCCCGATGGTGCTTGAATTAGGCGGCAAAAACCCGGCCGTGGTTACAAAAAATGCCAACCTTGATGATGCAGCCCAGGGCATTGTTCGCTCAGCCTTTGGCCTGCAGGGGCAGAAATGTTCTGCCGCAAGCCGCGTCTATATACAGGAAGAAGTCTACGATGGGTTGACCGCCAAGCTAAAAGAACTGACCGAGAAACTGGCGATTGGCGATCCAACCGATCGCAAGGTTTTCCTGGGACCAGTCATGAATAAATCTTCCTACCAAGACTTCCAGAATTTCTGTGCTGATCTGGGTAATTCGGGCAAATTCCTAACCGGCGGAAAGATCATCACCGAAGGTGCGTTAGAGAAGGGCTATTACTGCGCTCCCACCTTTGCTGTTGACGTGCCGTACAGCCACCATTTATGGAAGGAAGAAATGTTTCTGCCGATTACAACCATCGGAAAGTTCAAGACATTGGAAGAAGCCCTGGTTCTGGCCAATGACGTTGATTACGGGCTCACCGCTGGCGTGTATGGTTCTGAGGAAGAGACCGAATACTTCTTCGACAAGATCGAAGCGGGAGTCACATATGCCAACCGCCCGCAGGGCGCAACCACTGGTGCCTGGCCTGGTTTCCAACCTTTTGGAGGCTGGAAAGGCTCTGGATCCAGTGGCAAGAATGCCGGTGGCTACCATTACGTCCAACTTTATATGCATGAACAAATCCGCACACTTGTGCGCCCGAAGAAATAGTTAACACCTTACTGGCCCCCTGCCAATCACAAAAATGGCAGGGGGCTCAGAAGCCAACCTATGCCATGGAATCCTGATCAGTATCATAAGTTTCAAGCTGAACGTTCCGCCCCATTTGATGAACTACTCAAACTGGTTAGCGTGTCACCCTGTCTCAAAGTCGTCGATCTGGGCTGCGGAACTGGAGAGTTGACCTATCGTCTCGCAAATATCCTGAGCGATAGCGAAGTTCACGGGCTCGACAAATCACCACAAATGCTGGAAAAAGCGAATGCTTATCAAAAAACCGGCCTGACTTTTGGAATGGGTGACCAGGCCAGTTTACAAGGGGACTGGGATTTGATCTTCAGCAATGCCGCACTGCAGTGGAGCCAGGATCACGAAGAATTGATCAGCCACTTGTACAGCAAACTAACTCGCGGCGGACAAATCGCCGCACAGGTTCCATCCAACCACAAGCATATCTCGCACCTACTGATCGCTGAGACAGCCAGTGAAGAACCTTTTCGAACCAGACTTAATGGTTTTACAAGAGTGAGTCCTGTTTTACAAATTGAAGAATATGCGCACCTTTTATTTAAGCTGGGCGCGGAAAACATAATCGTCTATGAAAAAGTATTTGGTCATGTACTGGAAAATTCGGACGCTGTGGTTGAGTGGGTTTCGGGAACAGCCCTGGTGCCTTATTTTGAACGTCTTGGGGCGGATAAAGAGGCCTTCCTGGCTGTTCTGCGCGAAAAAATGCGGCAGAAATTACCAGGTAGCCCTATTTTCTATCCTTTCAAACGAACGTTTTTCTCTGCTCACAAGCCAGGTTAATGATGAATGAAACAGGCGACCGCAAAGCTTTCATATCACGCATCGGTACATTTTTTCTAATTCTGGGGGTACTGGTAATAATCATCTTCATTGCTACAGATATTGGCGATGAAGCCTATTTCCGGTATTTTTTTATTGGTATCATTCTCTTATCGATCGGTTTCATCCTGAAACGGATGAGCGCCCCGCCACCGCCGCCCAGCAAACGCTTTGAAGGGATCCGCAAAATTCAGCAAAAAAGCCGCGATGCCAAGGCAAAAAAAGATGCCGCGAAGAACGATCCAAAAAAGAAGAAATGAAAACAGCTCCATACCAAGACAGATTGATCCAATCATAAAGGCAAAAAGATGTCTAAAATAATTTCGCTCCACGATGCAATCTTGAAATATGTAAATGACGGCGATGTGGTCTATGCCGCTGGCTTTACTCATCTGATCCCATTTGCCGCCGGGCACGAGATCATCCGCCAGGGAAAAAAGAACCTGACGTTAGCGCGCGCAACGCCCGATCTGATCTACGATCAAATTGTCGCCGCTGGGTGTGCCCGGAAAGTAATCTTCTCATACATGGGAAATCCGGGCGTTGGCTCGCTGCGGATCGTACGCACTGCGATAGAAAAGGGCGAACTCGAATGGGAAGAGTACTCTCACTTTGGCATGATCACTCGTCTACAGGCTGCGGCTTCGGGGCTGCCATTTTTGCCGATGAATCAAACTGCAGCCACAGATCTGGAACGTGTCAACCCGTTAATCAAACGCGTAACCGATCCATATTCTGGAAAAGAAGTCATCACAGTACCGGCACTCAGCCCGGACGTAGCCATCGTGCACGTACAGCGCTGCGATAAAAATGGAAATGCGCACCTGTGGGGAATTGTTGGCGAACAGAAGGAAGTAGCCTTTGCGGCAAAAAAGGTCATCTTAACAGCGGAAGAAATTGTAGACGAAGAGATCATCCGTTCCGATCCCAACCGCACTCTCATTCCTGGCTTTATCGTCAGCGCAGTCTGTCATGTTCCACATGCAGCCCACCCAAGTTATGCCCAGGGTTATTACGACCGTGACAACGAGTTTTACCTGAATTGGGACAAAATCAGCGAATCTCCCGAGCTGGTCAAACAATATTTGCAAGATTGGGTCTTCGGTGTTAAAGACCGCGATGAATACTGGCAGAAGCTAGGCACAGAAAAACAAACTCAGTTGAAAATCGAGCCACGCTTGAGTGCGACGGTTGATTACGGACAATATTAACTGAAACGCACCCAAGACTATCATCTGGAGTCCTAATAATCGTTCATGGCTGCCATATCATTTTCCTACCGCTTTACATTGCAGTCCGGTAAAAATCAAAAAATAAACGTGCGGGTGATAGCATGATCCCTTTCACAGATTTTGGTGGAAAGGGACCACAACAGCTGCACTTTCTACATGCCAACGGTTATCCACCGGCTTGTTACCAGCCGCTGATCGAACTTTTTAAAAGTCACTACCATGTTAGCGGAATGCATCTGCGCCCATTATGGCCCCGGTCTGACCCCAAAGAAATAGGCGCGTGGCAGCCGCTCAGTGATGATTTTTTATTCTTTCTGGACGAACAAAAAATCAGCCCGATCATCGCAGTTGGCCATTCGATGGGTGCAATCATTTCCTTGCGCACAGCCATGCGCCGCCCTGACCATTTCAGAGCACTGATCCTCATCGATCCGGTTTTGTTTCCACCGAGCATGATCGCCACTTACAACGTATTCAAAGCGATTGGTTTGAGTTACAAGCTGCACCCTCTAATTGCAGGCGCGCTCAAACGCCGGCGCCAATTTTCAGATTTGGAGAATTTATTTAGAGCCTACCGCAGCAAAAGAGTTTTCCGCTATTTTAGCGATACATCTTTGCGAACCTATATCGATGGGATTGTCAGACCTGGCGCAAATGGAGGTTTTGAATTGGCATACTCTCCAGAATGGGAAGCCCGAATCTATTACACGGGAGTCTGGCGCGACATGGATCTTTGGTGGGGCCTCCCAGCCCTGAAAGTCCCAATTCTGATCATTCGAGGCGCAGAAACTGATACCTTCCTGCCCGCAGCTGCTCAGCGGGTAAACCGGGTACGCCCAGAGACCAGGATTGTATCTCTGGAGAAATCCACCCACCTGGTAGCACTCGAAAAACCGCATGAAACCTACAAAATTATTCAGGACTTCCTGAAGGAGATTTTATGACTGAACTGGCTTATTCTTCGGCAGAACTTATGATCGTAAACGCAGCCCGCCTGCTAAAGGATGGCGATGTTGTCTTTGTGGGGGTTGGCCAGCCCAACCTGGCCTGCAACCTGGCAAAACGTACCCACGCCCCCAACCTGACCATGATTTACGAAGCCGGGGTGATTGGGGCAGAACCAGCGAGATTGCCACTCTCAATCGGTGACCCTACCCTGGTAAGCGGAGCGCTCTCGGTGGTGAGCATGTACGATATTTTCACGCTCTATCTACAGCGCGGCAACGTAGATGTTGGCTTTTTGGGTGGGGCGCAAATCGACCGGTTTGGCAACATCAACGCCACCATTGTAGGCAAGGACTACGAACATCCCAAGGTGCGTCTGCCCGGATCGGGCGGGGCTCAAGAAATCGCGGCATGGGCCAATCGCTGCTATATTATGACCCCCCATCAAAAACGTAGATTCCCAGAAAAAGTGGATTTTTTGACTTCGGCTGGCTACCTGAACGGCGACGGCGGTCGAGAAAAGGCTGGTTTACGCGGCAAGGGTCCGATTGGCGTAGTGACCGATATCGGCTTTTTGGAACCGGATGCAAGCGGAGAGTTGGTGCTGACGGCGCTGCATCCGGGTAAAACTGCCGATCAAGCCCGGGAAAACACTGGCTGGGATTTAAAGGTCGCATCGGTGCTGCGGACCACATTGCCAGTCTCTGAAAAAGAACTCAGGATATTAAGGGAAGA
This sequence comes from uncultured Anaerolineae bacterium, assembly GCA_903854805.1. The sequence goes on along the minus strand of CAINXK010000121.1, from coordinate 897 downwards.
ATTGGATCCGACCGGGATTTATCTTAAAAGCGGATGATCCTATAAAACCAATTCGTGATTTCTGCGTAAATAGATATGAACAAACTTACAAATCTAGTTACGAGGAGATCGCGATGAACACCACCCAACAGCACTTATTACGCCGCTCAAGGCACAACCGGGTATTAGCCGGTGTCTGCGGAGGTCTTTCAGAGTTCATTGGTATTGGCGCTTTCTGGTTTCGGCTGGCCTTTCTGATTGCCTTCATCCCTGGCGGAGTACCCGGTTTGGGATTGTATTTTTTATGCTGGGTGATCATTCCCAAAGCCAGTTAAATTTACAGGCATAAAAAGAAGGGTTTTTATTGAGTAACGAGTAAAATAAAGGCCTCGTTACTCATTCTGTGTATAAATGGAGAAAAAATAAATACTCAAACCCCCAAGCGAAATCTTGCACAGAGTTTATTTCTCTCATCAGATGAAAAACGCCTGCGCGCCGGTTGGCGATTGCTGCTGCATACGATCCTATTGGTAGTCATTAGCATTCTGGCTGGAATAATTATTTTCATTCCGATCGGCCTGCTCAAGATCAATTTCGACTCGCCAACTGCCCTTTTAGCCAATGAATTGACCATGCTGATCGCAATTACTGCGGCGACCTTTTTGGCGCGGCGGTTTCTGGATAAACGATCCATCGTCAGCCTGGGTTTAAAACCCAACCTTCAGGCAATAATCGATATCCTGGCAGGAATCGCGATCACTTTTGTGCAAATGGGGCTGATATTTGGTCTTGAAATTGCCCTGAAGTGGTCAAAATTCGATGGATTCGCCTGGCAAATCGAGCCATTGCCAACAGTGCTGAGCGGATTAGGACTATGGTTGGTTATTTTCCTAATTGTTGGCTGGCAGGAAGAACTGC
>CAINXK010000120.1 GCA_903854805.1 uncultured Anaerolineae bacterium | reverse complement strand
ACCTGTTCGAGCATCGCGGTATGGATGGCTGTTTCCCCGGCTGTAATCTGCAATGTACCAAGGGGGGGTGGGTAACGCTGGTTTCCGGCGATCATAAAGGACAAAAAGTGTGGGTGGATGGTCCGGAGTACGAAACTGCCGCCGGCTTTGGTTCCAATCTCGGTATCTGGAATGCTGAGTTCATTCTGGAAGCCAACTGGCATTGCGACAATTACGGCATCGACACCATTAGCACTGCTGCCATAATGGCCTTTTTGATGGAATGTTTTCAGCGCGGTTTCCTGACTTCGGCTGATATATGCGGACTGGAGCTGGTCTGGGGTAACGAGGCCGCATCCTTGGAGTTCATGCACCGTCTGGCGCATGGTAATGGCGAGTTGGTGCGCGTGGCAGGCCAGGGTATGCTGCAAATCGCGGAATGGATCGCTGTGCGTTATGAAAAGAGGTCCGGCATTGATCCAAGGCCTGAGCTGCACCTTTTCGCCATGCAGACCAAAGGACTGCCTTTCTCATTCTACCGCACCCACCGCTCACTTTCGATGCAGGGCTCCTACGCTGCTGCGAGCGATATCGGAGCGCATCATGCTGCCGCCTGGTTGATCAAGTCCGATCTGCTCGGTGCATTTCCCACCTTTGAAGACAAAGCATGGGCACTGATCTCTTATCCTCGGGTACGGCTTGGTAATGATAATATGGGGTTATGCAAACTCCCTTGGGTAGATGTTTTCAACCCGGAATCAGCGACGAAAACCGAGGGGGATATTTACATCAATCCAGCATCTCAAGAAATATATGCTGACTTTTTCAATGCCATGCTTGGCACTGACATGACCTGGCAGGAAATTTTTGCCCGGACTGATCGGGATATCAATCTGCAGCGTGTAATGAATGTTATGCATTATGGTCATAATACCAACGGCTATGACTGGATTCCTGACCGGGCTATTGGACCTACGGATGATGCCCTCTACGAAACGGAGGCAGCCTACAACAATGGTGAAGTGGCTCGTATTCTGGGAGTTACCGCTGCTGAGGTCTCTGCCATCTGTACCGCCGACAAGCGCCGGGCGCTTATGGATTTCCGCAAGCAGGAGCTGGCGAAACTCATTCAGGTTTATTATGCCGAACGTGGTTGGAATGCCATTGGTGTTCCTTTCATCGATACCTTGCAGGAATTGGGGCTATGGGAATTTCTGACCATTCAGGCTCAGGGAAGCATCATGGCCTTGCAGGAGTAGCAGGAAATATATTTTATAGAGGTAACAGATGAGTTATTACGGATACGCGCCATACGTGCCGGTTGCAGAGCGGAGAGCCAAAGCTCAGAGGCAGCTTGAAAAGATGAAAAAGAAGGGGTTGAACGTGCAGCCGGTGCAGTTGTCCGGGCGCAAAATCGCCGATTCCTTCTGGGGGAAGGGGTGGTGCGACCATATGGAGTCGTTCGGCGATTATGCCAACCGACTGCCCCGTGGCCGAACCTACGTCAGAAACGGTTCGGTCTGCCATCTGGAGATCAAGCCGGGCAGGATCGAGGCGATTGTCAGCGGCTCATCGCTTTACAATGTTTCCGTCACGATCTTGCCGCTGGCGCTGAACAAATGGAAAGCGGTCAAAGCTGCCTGTACCGGGAGGATCGGATCGTTGATCGATCTGTTGCGCGGCAAGCTCGACCGCGGTGTCATGGAAGTTGTTTCGGATCGAAAAGAGGGGCTCTTTCCGTTGCCGGGCGAGATAAAATTCGTCTGTGACTGCTCTGACTCGGCGGGGATGTGCAAACATATTGCGGCGGTGCTGTACGGTGTGGGGGCACGGCTCGATCACTCACCGGAGCTGATGTTTCACCTGCGCGGAGTTAATCATGAAGAGCTGGTTGATGTCTCTGCAGTAGTTACCGGCGTCGCCAAGGCCGGAACATCCCGCCGCAGAATCGCTGCAAGCGGACTTGCCGAAGTGTTCGGGGTTGAGATGGCCGAAACAGTGGCAGTGGTGGAGGCTGAAGTAGTTAAAAAACGGTCACCAACGCCGTCAAAAAGTGGTAAGGTGATTCGCAACAAATAACGTACCATTGTGAATGATTAGATGATTCTATGCTAGACATTTCGATGAAACCGGTGTAATTCAATATGGGAAGAAATTATCTCAAGGAGGTATATCCCATGTCTGATCTTACCCCTGACCATTTGGTTGAAATACAAATTGCTGACATACGTCTGGCTGCGGCAAAAATGAGTGGTTCGCAACGTCGAAATTTTATAGCAGAAATGTCTTTAAAATATTGTTATGGCAATCCTCGGTTAACTGAAAATACATTCGGTTGGTCAAGGATAACTGTAGCTACAGGACTAGGCGAGAAGCGAACGGGAATCAAATGTATTGGCTTGCAAGCGAGCTGTTGCGGAAATAAGCGTTGGGAACAAAAGCACCCTGAAATTGCTAATTTTCTTTTTAAAACTGCTGAAAATCAATCCCAGCAAGATCCAACATTTCAGACGTCAATTGCCTACACAAGATTAACTGCCCAATCAGCGTTGGACACCTTAATAGAAACCGGTTTCGCAAAAGAAAACTTACCCTCATCAAGGAGCATGTCTGACATATTAAATCGTACAGAATATCGTTTGCGTAAAGTCGTCAAAGCAAAGCCGCTGAAAAAAATAAAAGAGACTGACGATATATTCGATAACATTAAAAAAAAAAAGACTCAGATGCCAAAAACTCCCATGAATATGTTGTTCGAATAAGCATGGATTGCAAAGCGACTGTCAAAATAGGCAAATTCTCCAGGGGTGGCTTAAGTCGTAGCAAGAATAAGATTGAAGCCCTTGATCACGACTTTTCTACTCAAGGCAGTCATACCCCGTGCGGAATTGTGAATGAAGACACTGGCCAGATATACATGAACATGGGATGTTCTTATAAAACAAGTGATTTTATCCTCGATACACTCAAAGGTTGGTGGAATAATCAAACTCAGGAAGAGCAGCTACGTATTGATAAGATACAGATAAAGATGGATAACGGTCCTGAAAGTAGTGGAATTCGTACCCAGTTTTTGAAGATCATAGTAGATTTTTGTGATTCAATAGGCAAACCCATACAACTATTGTATTATCCGCCCTATCATAGTAAATACAACCCCATCGAGCGGTGCTGGGGGATTTTAGAAATGCACTGGAATGGCACCCTCCTTAGCAGCATTGATGTCATGACTAAATGGGCGAAAAGCATGCTTTGGAAAGGAATTCATCCCATCGTCAAAGTCAGTACGGTTATTTATGAGAAAGGCATCTCACTTACAAAAGCAGCCATGAGGGTCATTGAAAAACGGTTGATACGAAACCCACTCTTACCCAAATACGACATTTTGATTGAACCATTGGTGGCGATGTAGGGTATATTCTTTGTTGCCAATCACCTAACCAGTCCTCCGATTTCAGCCGGGCGGCGGCTGCCACGGTCATCGGGACTGCCGAGGAATTGAGTGGGGCTGAGTTGGAGGCCGGTCTGGCGATATTCCTTGCTCGCCACCAACACCTGGCCGAGTTCACGGCATCGCCGGGCTGTGCCCTGTTCCGGGTGCAGATAGCGAGCATCTACCTGGTGACCCGTTTTCAGAACGTAATGGAATTTCACTTTACGGCATGAGCCTGCCGTCCGCTATTGAGCGGTGTAACTGTTGTGTGAAACGCCCGTCAAGATGGGAAGATCACCGGATCACGGGGGGGCGGGAACCGGGGACTTATGGGGAGAAGGTTGCAGGGCTGATGAACTGGTGAGGGTGT
>CAINXK010000119.1 GCA_903854805.1 uncultured Anaerolineae bacterium | reverse complement strand
TTGTTCGACTAGGATTAAAGTCCCTTCTGGACCATCATGTCCAGTTTGAGGTTGTTGGAGAGGCATCAAACGCAAAAGAGGCTGTTGAGCAGGTTTCAAGACTGCATCCCGATATTGTTTTAATGGACATTCGCCTGCCTGGAACATCTGGAATTGAAGCCTGTGAAGATGTGATGTCTCGTTTTCCGGAAACACGTGTGGTCATGTTGACATCTTATGCGGAAGATGAGATGCTTTTTTCAGCGATTCGTGCAGGCGCTTCAGGTTACATCCTGAAGCAAATTGGCGGCGATGATTTAATCAGAGCCCTGGAGGCAGTTGGACGCGGTGAGGCATTACTCGATTCGGCGGTGACTCAACGGGTGTTCCAGGAGGTTCGCAGGGCCGTAAAGGAAGAAGAAGCGTCTGCGTTTGTAAACCTGAGTCAACAAGAGCGCCATGTGCTTCTATTGGTTTCGGAAGGTAAGACCAACCGCGAGATTGCGAAGGCTCTTTTCCTTGGCGAAGGGACTGTGCGCAATTATGTCAGCAGTATTCTTTCGAAGCTAGGCGTCAGCAATCGGGCTGAAGCGGCCGCTTATGCGGTTGAGCACAACCTGAAAGAGTATCTATAATCTTACAGATCGCCTAATTTTGGTCTTCCCCGTACCATTCGAGCCATTTTGAGCGCATGCTACGGGCATCCTCTTCCATAGCTGGACTTTCACAAAGGATGCGCCCCGCGCATCCTTTGTCGTGGAGCGCATCAAACAAGGCCTTGAGGTCGAAATCGCTCTCGGCGATGGGCAGGTGGTTGCGTTCACCTTTCTCTGAATACTCAATGCCTGATAAGTGGATGTGTAGGCGATTTAAAGCTTCTACGCCCAGTTCCGTTTGATATAACTCCAAGACTCTTATCCATTCAGCATAGGAATTCATACTGCCGTCGCCTGCACGCGCATGGAGGTGGGCAAAATCGATGCAAGGCTCTACTCCAGCAATTTCTTTGCCCATTTTGACGACATCCTCGATGGATCCGAGCATGGCCCGTTTGCCCATAGTTTCGGGTCGAATGGTCACCAAGTTGCCGCTATTGCGAATTTCTTTAAGACATTCCCGGAGGCGGGGGATGGCAGTGTTGAGGACTTCCTCAGCAGGTTGATTAAAATAGGAACCTGGATGAAAGATAATTTCGGTCGCCCCTGCCAGATTTCCGTAGTACGCAGCATCCATCAACCGTTTTCGGGAGTTGGGCCATTCTTCGGCGGTGGCATTCAGATTGATAAAATAGGGAGCATGGACACTTAGGGCGACTTGAGAAGCGTGGGCCGTAGCGTTGATTGCCGCGCAGGTTTCTTCCGATACCCTTACTGATTGCACCCAACCTAATTCCATGGCAGTTAGGTCTAGTGATGCCAACTGTTGAATTGCACCAATACTGCCCCCCGGTTTTTTGGGGGTGGAAATGGGAGCACCGACGGTTCCAAAGCGAAATGGTATGGTCATAGATTGCCTTTCTATTACGGTAATGTGGCTATTTTTAGCCATAATGGAGGGCCTAATAACAATAAACCGATCAATACAGACGCGCAAGCGGTGATTAAAACTGCTGCGGCACTCACATCTTTGCCTGTTTTGGCGAGTGGGTGATGCCCTGGGGTAGATAAGTCAACGAGACTTTCAAATGCAGTGTTTATAAACTCAGCCGTCCAAACAGAGCTGATCGTTAGGATTAGCATGGCCCAGTCGCGGGGTGGAATTTGAAGCCAAAAAGCAAGACCGAAGACGCAAATGGATGCTGTAGCATGGATCCAGGCGTTTTTTTGAGTGCGTAAAACATACCACCAACCTGAAAAGGCATAAAAAAACGAGTTAACCCGGGACCGCAGAAATGAAACCATTGGTTACTATTCTGGCAACCGGGTAATTTTACAGCCTAGTTCATCTAACGCGCGCTGCTGTGCTTGCCACATTGCTGATTTTTCTTCCGGAGTGGTGTGGTCATAGCCCAATAAGTGAAGTGTTCCGTGGATAACGAGTAGCTGCAGCTCATCTTCTAGTTTTTCATTGGCCGCAACAGCCTGTTCTTCTGCGCGGGGTAGCGAAATGATCACATCACCCAGGATGCGAAGTCCAGAATCTGGATCGATCTCATCGGCTGGAAACGAAAGCACGTCAGTTGGTGCGTCTATGCCCAAGAAACGAAGGTTTAAATCGCGCAGCTGTTCGTCGTCTTCAACAACAACACTCATCTCTATTTCATCGCTGATGCCTGCCAGCTTCACCGCCATTTCGGCTGATTTGATCAAGATATCCTCTTGAATCTGTTCTACATAATCGTCATTGATCACAATATTGATCATTTGACATCTCCATTTTCTGGTGGTTTATTTTTTTCTTGGGATGGAATTTCAGGATAACGGATTCTGGGGTGATAGGTGTTTTTTAACGTTTGGACAAATGATTCCGTGATGATGCTTAAATCTCGCAATGTCAGCCGGGTATCGTTGAGTTGCCCTTCTTTTTGACAAAAATCTATCGTCTTCATAACAATCGTGCGTATTTCCTCTTCTGAATTTGGGAGTTCGGCACGTGTTCTGGCTTGGGTTCCGTCCGCAAGCATTAATAAGGCCGTTTCACGCGAGCCGGGAATGGGGCCGGGGTAGCGGAACATACTTTCATCCACCATGCTTTTATCGTTACCGGCGTTTTGTAAAGCACGGGCATATTGGTACCGGGTGATCATTGTGCCGTGGTGTTCACGCATAAAATCCTGGATGCGCGGGGGAATGTGGTGTTTTTTTGCCAGCGCGACGCTATCGGCGACATGCTGGATGATTGTTTGGGCGCTGACGGCTGGGTCTAGATCATCATGGGGGTTGATTTTTTCGACCTGGTTTTCAATGAAAAATGCAGGATTATTGGCTTTTCCAGCGTCGTGGTAGAGGCATCCAACGCGGACAAGGAGCGAATCGGCGTTAATTTTTTCGGCAGCCTGTTCTGCCAATATCGCTACTTGTAAGCTGTGTTGATAACTGCCCGGGGCGTTTTGCAAAATAAACTGGAGGAGGGGGTGATCTGGGCGCGAAATTTCGAGCAACTGAAGTGCGGTTGTGACGCCCAATAATTGCGCGTAGAGAAATTGAAGCAGTAACGTCAAGCTGGCACTGGCAATCCCAGCAAGCAGCGCAGTCGCCAATAGAGTTGCGACGCCGAAAAAGTCAGTCGTCAGGGTGAGCATCCGGTATGTTAAGATGCTTACCCCACCTGTCAAGCCAGTGGCTATGCCTGCCCAGAAAAAGCTGCTGAATCGGGTAGCGCGGCCCATTACTAGAATACCCACTAAACTGCTGATTAGATAGTAAATGGTTAAATCCAGGCTATTGGGTAGGCCATAGGCTGTCAAAATGCTCAGGATGATCGATAGGAAGAATGCCAGTTCAGGGCTGAAAAGGCAAGCAACCATCAGACCAAAGGATTGGAGAGGGAAGAGATATGGAATGATTGTGTGGTTAGGAATAACCAATCTGGAAGCGAATAAGAAAAGGATAAAATTCAGCGAAATGAGAACCAGACCCTTTAAGTTGTCATTGACCAGCCTATTCTTTCTTTCAAAATATATGGCAGTGAGGGTTCCCATGAGCAGGCACATCAGGATCGCCGCCAAAAATTCATTCAGGTTGTTTTGTGGGCGAATTAATCCAAATTGTTGCAACGCTTCCCAGGTTAATGGGGTGATTACCTGTCCACGGCGTACAATAATCTCGCCTGCTACAAATGTTTTATTGATTGGCTCGAGAGAACGACTGACTTCATCTTTGGCAGTTTTTGTTTGTTCCTGGCTGAAAAGGCTGTTGGGAATTACAAAAGGTGTGATGAGTTTGGTTATGATGCCAGCTTCATCATCAGGGAGAGAGAAGCTGATTAATGTTGGAACTCTGCGTTGAGCATCACGGAGTTGGTCATCGCGGATGGTTTCACGCATTACTTGCTCTAGAACTCCTAAAGCTTCTTTTTGGATAGCTTCCCAGCGAGATTCGTTTAGGAAAAGAATAATGTCTACATCTTCTTTGCGAAGTTGGAGGTCACTCAGACTGGATAAATCGCTAAACTTCTGGGGAGAAGTAGCAAATGTATCGTATCGCGTCACAGTGATGAATGTCACCGCAGAACGCAGGCGTTCGATCTGGCGTCGCGAAATAGCCGAGTCGGCTGGCAGGTAGATTGCGCCAACTTTTTGCTCTGCTTCCAGCCGAGCCTGATCGGTCAGAATTTGACTGGTATAGGATAATGAATTTGGGGCTAGAATGTCTTGCGTTGCTACATCGCCAGGGGAGAGGGCATAAGTAGAGGAGCGTTGAGCGATGGGTAAGATTAAAGCAAAAAAGGATGCGGCACAAGTTAATATTAGGATGCCGACCTTTAAAATCTTGCGATTTATAGGGGTAAGGAATTTGTCTTTTAACCCCATGAAGGGTTTAACCCCCTAAATGTTTGCGGACGGACTGGCTGAGCACATCTCCGGCAACTCTGCCCTGCACTTTGGGCATGACAATCTTCATCACTTTGCCCATATCGGATGGAATGGATGCTTTGAGTTCAGATATCGCACTTTTGACCAGCTCGTTCAACTCTTCTTCAGAAATTTGTTTAGGAAGGTAAGTTTCCAAAATGGCTATTTCAGCGTTGGCTGATGCCACCAGATCTGGGCGAGAGGCTTTCTCGGCATCGGCAATTGATTCTTTTCTGGATTTAATTTCCTTTTGCAGTACAGCGACAACGCCAGCATCATCCATGGTTTTACCTTTTTCAATTTCGGTCAGTTTGACGGTGCTCATGACCAGACGAATGGTCTTTAGAATAGTTTCGTTTTTACTGCGCATGGCATCATGGAGTGCGTTTTCTAAAGCTTGTTTGATTTCCATATGGTTACCCTGTTCGATTGGGGGATTTATTCTCCGGTGGTCACCAGAGATTTAAAGTTGTTAAAAGTAGCTTGACCGATTCCCTTTACATTCATCAGTTCT